>NZ_JACAOM010000029.1:0-270312 GCF_013386245.1 Pseudomonas sp. 21615526
ATTCTCTTATAAGCCAATACAGGCTGTTTTAGATAAGAAATCTCCCGCGACGAATGCAAAAATTTCTCCAGTCGAATCCGGAGAATCATCATGCACGTCGTCGAAGCCTCCCACCCCGCCCAACGCGTTGACGCCTGGGCCGTCGGCAATGCCCACTGCCAGGCGCACTATCAAATCCTCGCCGAGGCTGAACCCGACGTGTTGTGCCGGGTGCTCAACTATTTTGCCCTGCAGTTCCTGGTGCCACGTCAGGTGAGCGTGCAGCGTGAAGACGACCTGCTGGCGATCGATATCGTGATGGATGGCCTGAGCTGGCACCGGGCCCAGGTGATCGGCGAAAAACTTCGTAACCTGATCAGTGTGTGCTCGCTGGAGCTGCGCCCGGCAGATGCTGCGCGGCCTCTGGCGGTCCAGGCGGCCGCTCAGTAAAAGCCTGCAATAAACCCCGGAGGCCGAAGCGCAAAGGGTGACTAGCCTGAGGACTACGCCTAATCGTTGCCCAGGAACGTCACCATGTCCGTTGCGCCAAATCCGCAGGATCGCTGGCTGGAAATCCATCAGTTGTTGCCTGCCCTGATCGACCAGGGCCTGGTGCCCGCCGACCTGGCCCTACCGGCGAACAGTGGGCTGCATCCCCTGGAATGCATTGCCAGCCAGGGGCCGTCTCTGGAAATGCTGACCGAATGGCTCGCCCGCCACTGCGGCCAGCCCTACCTGCGTATCGACCCGTTGAAAATCGACGTCGCGGCGGTGGTGCCGCTGATGTCCTATGCCTTTGCCCAGCGCCACAAGATCCTGGCCGTTGCGGTCGACGCCCACAGCGTTACCGTCGCCAGTGCCCAGCCTTACGTGTGCAGTTGGGAAGCCGGTCTGGCTCAGGTGTTGAAGCGCTCCATCAAGCGGGTGCTGGCCAATCCCCAGGAGATCCAGCGCTGCACCGTGGAGTTTTACCGACTGGCGAAATCGGTCAGCGGCGCCATTGATCAAAAAACCTCCGGCGCGCCGAATATCGAACAACTGCTCAATCTCGGCGCCAGCGACCAGGAGCCCGACGCCAACGACGCGCACATCGTCAACATCGTCGACTGGCTGTTGCAGTACGCCTTTGGCCAGCGGGCCAGTGATATCCATATCGAACCCGGACGCGATCAGGGGCGCGTGCGTTTTCGCATCGACGGGCTGCTGCATGATGTCTATCAATTCCCGTCCCAGGTGACGATGGCGGTGGTCAGCCGCCTGAAAAGCCTGGGCCGGATGAACGTGGCGGAAAAACGCAAACCCCAGGACGGCCGGGTGAAGACCAAAAGCCCCACGGGCGGGGAAGTGGAACTGCGCCTGTCGACCTTGCCCATAGCCTTCGGCGAAAAGCTGGTGATGCGAATTTTTGACCCGCAGGTGCTGCACAAGGATTTCCAGCAACTGGGACTTTCCAGCGACGACCTGCAACGCTGGCAATCCATGACCGGCCAGGCCAACGGCATCATCCTGGTCACCGGCCCTACCGGTTCCGGCAAGACCAGCACGCTGTACACCACGCTCAAGCAATTGGCCACTCGCGAGGTCAACCTGTGCACCGTCGAAGACCCGATCGAGATGGTGGAGCCGGCCTTCAACCAGATGCAGGTGCAGCACAACATCGACCTGACCTTCGCCAGCGGCATCCGCGCCCTGATGCGCCAGGACCCTGACATCATCATGATCGGCGAGATTCGCGACCTGGAAACCGCAGAAATGGCGATCCAGGCCGCCCTGACCGGGCATCTGGTGCTGTCGACGCTGCACACCAACGATGCGCCCGGCGCCATCAGCCGCTTGCTGGAACTGGGCATTCCCCATTACCTGATCAATGCCACGCTGCTGGGGGTGATGGCCCAGCGCCTGGTCAGGCTGTTGTGCCCACACTGCAAGCGGCAAGCCGGGCAGGTCCATCAGGCAGTGGGTTGCGGCGAGTGCCGGGAAAGTGGCTATCGGGGCCGAGCCGGGGTCTACGAGATCATGCTGATGAACGATCGCCTCAAGGCCCTGGTCAGCCCGGGCACCGACCTCCAGGCCCTGCGTCTGGCGGCCCTTGACCAAGGAATGTGCAGCTTGCGGTCCGCCGGTATGCGCAAGGTAATGGCAGGACTGACAACACTTGAAGAGGTACTGCGAGTGACGCCTGGGGATTCAGAAACAAATCCTTTGATCGATGGCGCGGTAATCCGTCCTTATCCGTGACAACACCGTTACAATCGGAAAAACCTCGCTTCACCGTCACCAGACAAGGAATCGTTATGCAGATCGGAACCGTACTGCTTCTTTTTGTAGGCTTGGCCGTCGCCATCCTCTTCATGGGTTTCAAGGTGGTCCCGCAGGGTTACCAGTGGACAGTCGAGCGCTTCGGCCGCTACACCAACACCCTCAAGCCCGGCCTGAACATCATCATTCCGGTCATGGACCGCATCGGTCGCAAGATCAACGTGATGGAAAGCGTGCTGGATATCCCACCCCAGGAAGTCATCACCGCTGACAACGCCACGGTGCAGATCGACGCCGTGTGCTTCTTCCAGGTGGTCAATACCGCCCAGGCTGCCTACGAGGTGAACAACCTCGAACACGCCATCCGCAACCTGCTGCAAACCAACATCCGTACCGTGCTCGGCTCCATGGAGCTGGATGCGATGCTCAGCCAGCGTGACGGCATCAACGAAAAACTGCTGCGCACCGTCGACGAAGCCACCGCACCGTGGGGCATCAAGATCACCCGGATCGAGATCAAGGACATCAGCCCGCCTGCCGACCTGATGGCCGCCATGTCCGGCCAGATGAAGGCCGAGCGGATCAAGCGTGCGCAGATCCTCGAGGCCGAAGGCCTGCGAGCCTCCGCGATCCTGACCGCCGAAGGCAAGAAGCAGGCGCAGATCCTGGAGGCCGAAGGTGGTCGTCAGGCCGCCTTCCTGGAATCCGAAGCCCGCGAACGTCAGGCCGAGGCCGAAGCCCGCGCCACTCAAGTGGTATCGGAAGCCATCGCCACCGGTAACGTGCAGGCCATCAACTACTTCGTCGCCCAGAAATACATCGACGCACTGGGCAAGCTGGCCTCGGCCAACAACAGCAAGGTGATCCTGATGCCGCTGGAAGCCAGCCAGGTGATTGGCGCAGTCGGCGGCATCGGCGAAATCGTCAAGGCAACCTTCGACAACAAGAAAGCCTGAGGCACGCACCATGTGGGAATTCCTGCAGCACCTGTCGTTTTGGGACTGGCTGGCACTGGGCACGGTGCTGTTGATCCTTGAAGTGTTCGGTGCCGGTGGTTATCTGCTGTGGATGGGCATCGCCGCGGCAGCCGTGGGCGTGATCAAGTTCCTGGTGCCGAGCCTGGGGCTGGAGTGGCAACTGCTGCTGTTCGCCGTGTTGTCGATCCTCACGGCGGTGTACTGGTGGCGACGCCAGCGCAGCAGCGCCAAGGTCAGCGACCAGCCGGGGCTGAACATGCGCGGCTCCGAGTTGATCGGTCGCACCTTTGTGGTGCATCAGGCCATCGTCGAGGGCCGTGGCAAGATCAAGGTGGGTGACGGTGTGTGGATGGCATCCGGGCCGGACGCGCCGGCTGGGGCACACGTACGTGTCATTGGTCAGGAAGGCGTGATTTTGCAGGTTGAAACTGTTTAGTCATCCATGGAACTCGGCTGGGCTATCTACAATCAAACTGTTCAGATAACCCAGTCGGAGTCACCCATCATGCGTCTAAAATATGCTGTCGCAACCCTCGCTGTGCTCTCCCTTCCTGTCGGTTCAGCCATGGCCGACAGCTTCTGGCGTAATGTCATCTCATCGGGTGCCACGACCGGCTCGACGTACCTGACCTTCAAGGACCACAAAATGGTAGTCGCCGCCCAGGACGACGCCGGTAGCTTCGTCGCCAGTGACGGCAACATCCGTGGCCCATACCTGGAAGCTGCGATGCAGAAAGTCCGCGCCGATAACCCTGGCCTCAAGGCCACGGATATGGACCTGGCGAACGCAATCCTGGCAAAAAACGCCATTGCTTCCGAGTAATACCGCCGCATAAAAAATGCCGTTCCTCGAGAGCGGCATTTTTTTGCCCTGATTTCCTACGCCAGACGCTGGCGATTCCGCATCTGAACAGGAAAAGTCCTGTCGAGTTGCAGGCGCGCCCGGCAACAAGCTATCGATTCCCTTCAGACTGAGTGAATCGATGACCATGCAAAAACTCTCCTACGCCCTGCTGCTCGCCGCGGTTGCCACGCCTTATGCCCAGGCAGAAAGCTGGTACGGGTCGGCAAAGCTCAACAGCGCCCGGCAGAATCTCTCAAGCTCACTGCTGACCAGCCCACGCGTAACCCACCGGGTAGAAGCCCCCGACAGCAGCAAGACGTTCACCGGCTCATTCGCCGTGGGCTATGCCTTTGCCGATGGCTGGCGCCTGGAGGGGGAATACACGATGCCCAGCCACTCGACCTTCAAATCCCATTGGGCACCGTTCAATGCCAACGTCAACAGCCTGCGCACCGACAGCCAGCGCCTGATGCTCAACGGTTATAAAAACATCCCGATCAATGAATGGCTGTCGTTCTACGGTATGGCGGGAGTCGGCGTGGCCCAGGTTGACGCCGAGGGTTACCAGACCAACGACACCCGCCGTTTCGCCAGCAATCGCCAATACAACTTCGCCTACAGCGTTGGCCTGGGGCTGGATGCCAAGGTCAGCGAAACCCTGACCCTGGGTACCGGCTGGCGTTACGTGGACATGGGCGGGATCGAGACCGGCTACAACACGTTCGCCAATCGGATAAACGCCCGGGACGAACAGCTCAAAGGCAAGCTCAAAGAGCAGAACGTGTTTCTTGAGGCACGCGTTGCCTTCTGACACCGATGCTGAAATGCCGCTCCCGAGGCGGCATTTTTTGTTTCAGGCGGGACGATTCATTCACAGACGACAGGCTATATTCAGTCGAGCCGTGCAACCATGCCCGGCATTGATATGCTTTTTTCTCATCGCCTTCTGAAACGGATGCCTTCAACGTCATGAGCCAACTGCCCTTTCTGCCGTTCTCCAAGCCCACCATTGATGAAGCCACCATCTCGGCGGTAGGCGACGTACTGCGCTCCGGCTGGATCACCAGCGGGCCGAAAGTGCAGGCGTTCGAGGCGCAGTTGTCGGAATATTTTGGGGGGCGCCCGGTGCGTACCTTCAACTCGGGCACCTGCACCATGGAGATTGCCTTGCGCATCGCCGGTATCGGGCCTGGTGACGAAGTCATCACCACCCCGATTTCGTGGGTAGCCACGGCCAACGTGATTCTGGAAGTCGGTGCCACGCCGGTGTTCGCCGACATCGACCCGGTGACCCGCAATATCGACCTGGCCAAGGTGGAAGCCGCGATCACACCGCGCACCAAGGCAATCATCCCGGTATACCTGGCGGGCCTGCCGTTGGACATGCCATTGCTCTACGCGCTGGCCAACAAGTACAACCTGCGCATCGTCGAAGATGCAGCCCAGGCCCTGGGTTCCAGCTGGGATGGCCAACGCATTGGCGCTACCGGCGATTTCGTATCGTTCAGCTTCCAGGCGAACAAGAACATCACCTCGTCCGAAGGCGGCTGCCTGGTATTGAACAACGCTGAAGAAGCACGCCTGGCCGAGAAATATCGCCTGCAGGGCGTGACCCGCACCGGCTTCGATGGCCTGGACGTGGATGTGTTGGGCGGCAAGTTCAACATGACCGACATCGCAGCAGCCATCGGCCTGGGCCAGTTTGCCCATATCGAGAAGATCACTGCCCACCGCCAGGAACTGGCACGGCACTATTTCGAATGCTTCGGCAGTGATTTCGAAGAAAAGTACGGCGCGCAATTGCCACCGGCAGACTTCGAAAACAGCAACTGGCACCTGTTCCAGCTGGTACTGCCGGAGCGTCAGGACGGCCTGCCCGCACGCGCCACGTTCATGGAGCAGATGCAGGCCCATGGCGTCGGCATTGGCTATCACTACCCACCGATCCACCTGCTGAGCTTGTACAAGGCACAGGGATTCAAGGAAGGCATGTTCCCGGTAGCGGAAAAAGTGGGGCGTTTGATTGTGTCGTTGCCGATGTTCACGGCGATGACGAAAGCGGACGTAGAGCGTTCGGTAGCGGCGGTAAAAGCGGTGTTGAAGCGCTGACAAAACCTTTGCGGGAGCCGGTTGCCGGCTCCCGCAGCGGGATCACTCGCCGATGGCAGCCTTGTAGCCGGCAGCGTCCAGCAATTTTTTCAGTTCATCCGGGTTGCTTGGCTTGAGCTTGAAGATCCAGGCGCCGTAAGGGTCGGAGTTCAACAGCTCTGGCTCACCGCTCAAGGCGTCGTTCACCGCGATCACTTCGCCAGCAATTGGCGAGTAGATATCCGAAGCGGCCTTCACCGATTCAACCACGCCGGCCTGGTCAGCCGCCTTGAACACGTTGCCGACTTCGGTCAACTCAACGAACACTACATCCCCCAATGCTTCCTGGGCATGGTCCGAGATCCCGACGGTCACGGTGCCGTCAGCTTCCAGACGGGCCCATTCGTGACTTTCGGCAAAACGCAGGTCGGCAGGGATATCGCTCATAGTCTGTGTCCTCAAGGAAAAATGTCAGCGGCCATTGGCCCGCCGGAAAAGTTAGATCAATGTTTTGCCATGGCGCACGAACGTCGGTTTGACCACCCGAACCGGGTACCACTTGCCGCGGATTTCCACCTCGGCCCGGTCAGCAGTCGCCGACGGCACACGCGCCAGGGCAATGGATTTGCTTAGCGTAGGAGAGAAACTACCACTGGTGATCTCTCCTTCGCCAACATTGGCGATACGAACCACCTGGTGAGCGCGTAAAACCCCGCGCTCTTCCAGCACCAGGCCGACCAGCTTGGACTTCACACCCGCAGCCTTTTCGGCTTCCAGGGCGGCGCGGCCGATGAAATCCCGCTCGGCCGGCTCCCAGGCGATGCTCCAGGCCATGTTGGCTGCCAGGGGCGAAACGTCCTGATGAATATCCTGACCGTAGAGGTTCATGCCGGCCTCAAGGCGCAGCGTGTCGCGGGCGCCGAGGCCGATGGGCGAAATGCCTGCGCCTACCAGGTCGTTGAAGAACGCCGGGGCCTGATCGGCCGGCAGGACAATTTCAAGACCGTCTTCGCCGGTGTAACCGGTGCGCGCGATAAACCAGTCGCCGTCAGCCAGGCCTTCAAAGGGCTTGAGCTGATGGATCAGGGTGGCGCGGGACTGGGTCACCAGTTCAGCGATCTTTTGCCGGGCATGGGGGCCTTGAATGGCGAGCATGGCCAATTCGGGCCGCTCGCGGAGCTGGGCCTGATAGCTGCCGAGCCGAGCCTGCATCCAGGCCATGTCCTGGTCACGGGTGGCGGCGTTGACCACCAGCCGGTAACCGCCCTCGGTACGGTAGACGATCATGTCGTCCACCACGCCGCCCTGCTCGTTGAGCATGGCGCTGTATAACGCGCGGCCGCAGCCGTGCAATCGGTCAACATCATTGGCCAGCAAATGCTGGAGCCATTCCTTGGCCTGGGGGCCTGTGATATCGATCACGGTCATATGGGATACATCGAACACCCCGCAGTCGCGTCGCACCTGATGGTGCTCCTCAACCTGCGAGCCGTAGTGCAAAGGCATATCCCAACCGCCAAAATCGACCATTTTCGCGCCAAGGGCGAGATGCAGGTCATACAGAGGCGTGCGCTGTCCCATGGGTTTCTCCTTCCGGGCGTGGCGAAGGTGCGGACGGTCGCCGTTCGGGCCGCACGCCTTGAAATACAAGGCCTGTAGCCGCGTTCAGCAACCCGATCTGAAAGATCGACCGCACCGAATGCCGCGCATTGTAGCCTCAAGCCGTAGGACTGGCACCTAACCGATTCGTCGCGCCGAACGTCGGATCAACCCGATGACCGGTAACAGCCCCACCAATACCAGGGTCAGGGCCGGCAGCGAAGCCCGCGCCCACTCCCCTTCGCTGGTCATCTCGAAAATCCGCACCGCCAGCGTGTCCCAGCCGAACGGGCGCATCAGCAGGGTCGCCGGCATTTCCTTGAGCACATCGACAAACACCAGCAGCGCCGCGCTCAGGGTGCCCGGCAGCAAAAGTGGCAGATACACTTTGCAAAACAGTCGCGGCCCGCTGACCCCAAGACTGCGGGCGGCTTCCGGCAAGGACGGACGGATTCGCGCCAGGCTGTTTTCCAGCGGCCCGAAGGCCACTGCGATGAAGCGCACCAGATACGCCAGCAGCAAGGCCGACAAACTGCCCAGTAACAGCGGTTTGCCGGCGCCCCCCAGCCAGCCTGACACCGGAATCACCAGTTCCCGATCCAGGTAGCTGAACGCCAACATGATCGACACCGCCAGTACCGAGCCCGGCAGCGCGTAACCCACGTTGGCCAGGCTGATGCCGGAGCGGATGGCGCGGGTGGGCGCCAGGCGATGGGCGAACGCCAGCACCAGGGCCACGCTGACGGTGATCAGGGCAGCCATACCGCCCAGGTAGAGGGTATGGACGATCAAACCGGCGTAGCGCTCGTCCAGGTCGAAACGGCCACGCTGCCAGAACCAGGCCACCAGTTGCAGCATCGGTATCACGAACGCGCAGGCGAACACCAATCCGCACCAACCACTGGCCGCCGCCGCCTTGAACCCGCGCAGATGGTAAAGCGCCTTGCCGCGAGGCCGCTCGTTGCTCGGCCGGCTGGCGCCCCGGGCGCGGCGCTCGCCGTACAGCACCAGCATCACCACCAACAGCAACAGGCTGGCCAGTTGCGCGGCACTGGAGAGGCTGAAAAAGCCGTACCAGGTCTTGTAGATGGCGGTGGTAAAGGTGTCGAAGTTGAACACCGAGACGGCACCGAAATCCGCCAGGGTTTCCATCAGCGCGAGGGCCACGCCCGCACCGATGGCGGGACGCGCCATGGGCAGGGCCACCCGCCAGAACGCTTGCCACGGCGACTGCCCCAAGACACGCGCCGCTTCCATCAGGCCTTTGCCCTGGGCGAGAAACGCGGTGCGCGCCAGCAGATAAACGTAGGGGTAGAACACCAGCACCAGCACGATGATCACACCGCTGGTCGAGCGCACACGCGGCAGGCGCAGGCCTGTACCAAACCATTCGCGCAGCAGGGTTTGCACCGGGCCGGAGAAATCCAGCAGGCCGACGAAGACGAAGGCGAGCACATAGGCGGGAATCGCGAAGGGCAGCATCAACGCCCAGTCCAGCCAGCGCCGGCCGGGGAATTCGCAGAGGCTGGTCAGCCAGGCCAGGCTGACGCCCAGCAGCGTAACGCCCACACCGACGCCCAGCACCAGGGTCAAGGTGTTGCCCAGCAGACGTGGCATCTGGGTTTCCCACAGGTGGGACCAGATTTGATGGTCGATGGTCTGCCACGACAGCAACAGCACGCTCAACGGCAGCAGCACCAGGGCGGCGACGGTGAAGACCGGCAGGTACCAGCGGCGTTGGGCGGGATGGGCCAAAGGTTAATTCTCAGAGAATGAATAGCTTGAAGCCAGCGCTAACCAATGTGGGAGCGGGCTTGTGTGGGAGCGGGCTTGCTCGCGAAAGCGGCGTGTCAGTCAACGCCTATGTGACTGATACACCCTCTTCGCGAGCAAGCCCGCTCCCACACAAACCCGCCCCCACATTTAGATCGGCGGCGCCTTGCAAATTGTATCTAGTTCCAGCCAGCGCGATCCATCAAGCGAATAGCCTCAGCCTGGCGCTTGCCCGCCACTTCCACCGGCAATGTATCGGCCACAAACTTGCCCCAGGTCGCCACTTCCGCCGACGGCGGCACCGCCGGGTTGGCCGGGAACTCCTGATTCACATCCGCAAAGATCTTCTGCGCTTCCGGCGTGGTCATCCACTCCACCAGCGCCTTGGCTGCTTCCGGGTGCGGTGCATGCTTGGTCAGGCCGATGCCCGACAGGTTGACGTGCACCCCGCGGTCGCCCTGGTTCGGCCAGAACAACTTCACCGCCAGGTCCGGCTTCTGCTTATGCAGGCGGCCGTAGTAGTAGGTGTTCACGATGCCCACGTCACACTGCCCGGCGTTGATCGCTTCCAGCACGGCAATGTCATCGGAGAACACGTCGGTGGACAGGTTGTTGACCCAGCCCTTGACGATTTCCTCGGTCTTGGCCGCGCCGTGGGTTTCGATCAGGGTGGCGGTCAGCGACTGGTTGTAGACCTTCTTCGCGGTGCGCAGGCACAGGCGGCCTTCCCACTGTTTGTCGGCCAGGGCTTCGTAGGTGGTCAGGTCGCCCGGCTTCACGCGATCCGTCGAGTAGGCGATGGTCCGCGCTCGCAGGCTCAGGCCGGTCCAGGCATGGGCCGAAGAACGGTATTGAAGGGGAATATTCTTGTCGATCACCGCAGAGGTGAACGGCTGCAGGATGCCCATCTGCTCGGCCTGCCAGAGGTTGCCGGCGTCGACGGTGAGCAGCAGGTCGGCGGTGGCGTTTTCACCTTCCGCCTTGATGCGCTGCATCAGCGGCGCTTCCTTGTCGGTGATGAACTTCACCTGCACGCCGGTCTTCTTGGTGTAGGCGTCGAACACCGGCTTGATCAGTTCGTCGATGCGCGAGGAGTAGACCACGACCTCATCGGCCGCCTGCACGGTGGTGCTGCCGATAAGAGTGAGTGCCAGGGCAGTCAGGAGGCGCTTGGGTGCCAACATGGGTGCGGTCTCTCATTTGCAAAAAGAGCGCAAATGATAAGGACTCACATTTGGTAACGCTCAACGGAGCCGTTACCAGATGTTGCACAGCACCCTCAGGCCTTGGCCAGCTCCGGCAAATCCCCGGTCAAACCCAATGCCTGACGCACAAACAACGCCTTGGCCTCCGGCATCTGCTCAACCACCTTCAGCCCTGCATTACGCAGCCAGCGCAACGGCAGTTGATCGGCCTGGAACAACCGCTCAAAGCCTTCCATCGCCGCCATCAGCGCCAGGTTGTGCGGCATGCGCCGACGCTCGTAACGGCTGAGCACCTTCACATCCGCCAGGCGCTCGCCGCGCTCGTTGGCCGCCAGCAGGACTTCGGCGAGCACCGCCGCATCGAGGAAGCCCAGGTTCACACCCTGCCCCGCCAGCGGATGAATGACGTGGGCCGCGTCGCCAATCAATGCCAGGCCTTCGGCCACGTAACGTTTGGCGTGGCGCTGACGCAACGGCACGCACAGCCGTGGATCGGCGCTTATCACGCTGCCCAGGCGGCCTTCGAAGGCATTTTCCAGTTCACGGCAGAAGCTTTCATCGTCCAGCGCCATCAAGCGCTCGGACTCACTCGGGGTGGTCGACCAGACGATCGAACACCAGTCTTCCTGCTCGTCCCGCACCAGCGGCAGGAACGCCAGCGGGCCATTGTCGGTAAAACGCTGCCAGGCCGTCTTTTGATGCACCTGGCTGCTGCGCACACTGGTGACGATGGCGTTGTGCAAATAATCCCACTCACGGGTAGCGGTGCCGGTCAGGCGACGTACTGCCGAGTTGGCACCGTCCGCCGCGACCACCAGTGGCGCGCGCAAGGTGCGGCCATCGGCCAGGGTCAGCAGCCAGTCATCGCCGGAGCGGCGCATCTGTTCCAGGCGCGCATTGGCCAGCAGGCCGAGGTCGCAGTCGTGCAGGCGGTCGAGCAAGGCGTCCTGGACCACACGGTTTTCAACGATATGCCCCAGCACCTCGGCATGCACGCTGGCCGCCGAGAAGTGGATCTGCCCGGTGCCGCTGCCGTCCCACACCTGCATCTCGCCGTACGGGCTGGCACGTCGCTCGACAATCCCGTCCCACACGCCAAGGCGCTCGAGGATGCGCTGGCTGGCGGCCGACAAGGCGCTCACCCGCGGTTCGAACGCAGCATGAGGGTCGAACGGCTTGACGCTCAGCGGGCTGCCGTCGAGCAGCAGCACCTGCAGGCCACTGCCCTGCAACGCCAGCGCCAGGGCGCTTCCGACCATTCCGGCCCCGACAATCAGCACATCTGCGCGCATGTCCATGCTTTAAGCCTGTCTCGATTGCAGCTTGCGCCGCACGTAAAGGGTTTTGTCGACCCGCGCCACCAGGGTGCCGGAGCCGTCATGAATCTGTACCTTGAGCTGCGGTAAATACTTGTCGCCGCTGGCGGTGTGCTGGCGAATCTCGTCCAGCAACGCTTGGTCGATGGAAAATTCGGCGAACACCGGGCCTTTGCCCGGCGAGATAAAGTCGATAGCGGCAGCCTTGTCCCAGACAATGTAGTCGCGGCCCAGGTTCTCCATCAGCATCAGCATGTAGAACGGGTCGACCATCGAATACAGGCTGCCGCCAAACTGCGTGCCGACGTAGTTGCGGTTGTACCAGCCCAGGCCCATGCGCACCTTGACCTCGCGGAAATCGCTGCCGATGTGCAACACCCGAACTCCGGCCCCGAGGTACGGCGGGTACAGGGTCATGATCCAGCGCAACAGCCGCGCCTTGCCCAGGCGTCGGGTCAGCCACTCACGCATCGGGACGGGTACCCAGGCCCATGGCCTGGCGCGCGAACCAGCGCTTGGCCGGCGGCAGCAAGTCGAGGCCCAGCAAGCCCATGTTGCGGCCCAGCGCGACCAACGGTTGCGCACTGCCAAACAGGCGGGTGACCTGATCGGAGAAGCCGACGGTGAGTTTCTGGTCCATGCGCTGACGCTCGCGGTACGCCTGCAGTGTCGCCAGGTCGCCCGGAATCGCCGGCCCGGCCAGCAGCGCCTCGGCCAACGCGTAGGCATCCCGCAGGGACAGGTTGAAGCCCTGACCGGCAATCGGGTGCAGGCTGTGGGCGGCATTGCCAAGTACGGCCAGATGAGAGCGCACTTGTTCTTCCGCTTCCACGAGCGTCAGCGGGTACAGGTGGCGCGCACCGACTTGCTTGAGGGTGCCCAGGCGGTAGCCGAACACGCCCTGCAGTTCACTCAGGAAGCTGCGTTCGTCCAGCTCGGCCAGGCGCTTGGCGTCCATGCCGATGCGGGTCCAGACCAGCGCGCAACGGTTGTCCGGCAACGGCAGCAAGGCCATCGGGCCTTCGTCGGTGAACCGCTCGAACGCCTCGCCGTTGTGGGCCTCGCTTGGGGTGATGTTGGCGATCAGGGCGCTCTGGTTGTACGGCCGCTTTTTAACGCCGATGCCCAGTTGCTCGCGCAAACCTGAGCGACCGCCATCGGCCAGCACCGCGAGGTCGCACTCCAGCACGGTTTCGTCATTGAGGGTCAGGCGGTAGCCATCGGCAAGCGGCTCCATGCGCGTAACTTCCGCCGGGCAACGCCAACTGACCACGTCCTTGTCCAGGCCTTGCCACAGGCATTGGCCCAGCCAGGCGTTTTCCACCACGTAGCCAAGCGCCGGCACACCCTCTTCCATGGCCGACAGGCGCGCGGTAGAGAAGCGGCCACGGTCCGACACATGAATCTGTTTGATCGGCTCGGCGCGGCGAGAGATTTCCTGCCACACGCCCAACCGTTGATAGATCTGCCGCGCGCCAAAGGACAGCGCTGAAGAACGCGCGTCATAGCTCGGCTGGTAGCTGTCGCCGGGGGCAAACGGCTCGATCAGCACGATCTTCCAGCCCCGGGCCTTGGCTCCGGCCTGCAAGGCCAATGCGAGGCTGGCACCCACCAGGCCGCCGCCGATAATCGCCAGGTTGACCCGGCTCATCGGGCGCTCGCCATCAATGCTTCGATCTCGGCGACGGACTTGGGCACGCCACCGGTCAGAATTTCACAGCCTTGCTTGGTCACCACCACGTCGTCCTCGATGCGTACGCCAATGCCACGCCATTTCTTCGCCACGTTCTGGTTGTCCGGCGAGATGTAAATCCCCGGCTCCACGGTCAGTGCCATGCCGACTTCCAGCACCCGCCACTCGCCGCCGACCTTGTATTCGCCGACATCGTGCACATCCATCCCCAGCCAGTGGCCGGCGCGGTGCATGTAGAAGGCTTTATAGGCTTCACTGGCGATCAGTTCGTCGACATCACCCTGCAACAATCCCAGCTTCACCAGCCCGGCAGTGATCACTTGCACCGTCGCCTCGTGGGCCTGGTTCCAATGCTTGTTCGGGGCGATTTCAGCAAAGGCGGCCTCCTGGGAAGCCAGCACGATTTCATAAATCGCCTTCTGCTCGGCGGAAAACTTGCCGCTCACCGGCCAAGTGCGGGTGATGTCGCTGGCGTAGCAGTCGATCTCGCAACCGGCGTCGATCAGCACCAGGTCACCATCCTTGAGCACCGCGTCATTCTGCTGGTAGTGCAGGATGCAGCTGTTGCGCCCGGAGGCGACGATGGAACCATAGGCCGGCATCTTCGCCCCGCCCTTGCGAAACTCGTAGTCGAGCTCCGCTTCCAGGCTGAACTCATGCAACCCGGCGCGGCTGGCCTGCATCGCCCGTACATGGGCCGCGCAGGAAATCCGTGCCGCCTCGCGCATCACCTTCACTTCTGCCGCCGATTTATACAGGCGCATGTCGTGAAGCAGATGATCCAGGGCAACAAATTCGTTCGGTGGCTGGGCGCCGAGGTGCGCTTTGGAGCGGATCACGTTGATCCACTCCATCAGGTGCCGGTCGAATTCGGCATTGCTGCCCATGGCCGAATACACCCGGTCGCGGCCTTCGATCAGGCCGGGCAGGATGTCGTCGATATCGGTAATCGGGAAGGCGTCATCCGCGCCAAAATCGCGAATCGCGCCTTCGGTGCCCGCTCGCAGGCCGTCCCACAGTTCGCGCTCGGCATTGCGCTCGCGGCAGAACAGCACGTACTCGCCGTGCTGGCGGCCGGGCATCAGCACGATCACCGCTTCCGGTTCCGGGAAGCCGCTCAGGTACTGGAAGTCGCTGTCCTGGCGGTAGACGTGCTCGACGTCACGGTTGCGGATGGCTACCGCGGCCGCCGGCAGGATGGCGATGCTGTTGGGTTCCATCTGCGCCATGAGCGCCTTGCGGCGCCGGGTGTATTCCGCTTTGGGGATATGGATCATGGGCAGATGGGCTTCCTTTCTTAGTGCAGCGACGGCTTGGGTGCAGCGGGCTCAGCCGATTTACGGGTCTCGGTGAACAGCAGCAGCGGCGCGACGCGCAGGTATTCCATGACTTCCATGTAGTCGCTTTCGCCGTCTTCGGACTCTTCCAGGGCGTCTTGCACCTGGGAGATGGCGGCCAGGTCCTGCAGCACTTCCTGGGCATCGGTGCTCAGGTCGAGGCCGCCGGCGTTCACGCCGAAACCGTGGAGGAAGCCTTGGCACCATTGGCCCAACGCGGCGGCGCGCTCGGTGAGCGGCGCGTCATCGGTAGGCAGCAGCAAGACGACGGTGACGTCATCACCGGTCAGCTCGCCTTTAACCATCTCTTGCAGGCCGATGAGCGCATTGCGCACGTTTTCGGTAGGCTCGGTTTCCAGCAGCTCGGCGACGTCGGCCAGCCAGTTGTCGGCATCAAAGCCGACACCGGTGCAGCTGCGGCCCAGCAGCACGCCGTGCAGTTCGGCAGGCGAGCAAGGATGACCGCTGGAACTCAGCAGTTTGGAAAAAGCATCGTACGGGGAGTTCTGAATGGGCATGGTGAGCTAGGCGCCAGACGGCGCAATGTCTAGAATGAAGCGCTGTATCCTAGCATCGGCAGACGCACCAAGACTATCGAGGGCGTCAGATCGTTTATCCAGCAGTTGCCATTCATCAGACAAAATCCAGTGGAACCCAATGGAAGACACCGACCTGCAAGCGCTGATGGCCAGACTCGAGCTGCTAATTAACCGGGTCGAGCAACTTAAGAGCCAAAACGGACTCCTATTAGCTCAGGAAAAGACCTGGCGCGAGGAACGCGCTCACCTCATTGAAAAAAACGAAATCGCCCGGCGTAAGGTCGAATCGATGATTTCGCGCCTGAAGGCCCTGGAGCAAGACTCATGAGTTCAAGCAATAGCGTCACCGTGCAGATTCTCGACAAAGAATATTCGATCATCTGCCCCCAGGAAGAACGCAGCAACCTGGTGAGCGCTGCCCGCTACCTGGACGGCAAGATGCGCGAAATCCGCAGCAGCGGCAAAGTCATCGGCGCCGATCGCATCGCCGTGATGGCCGCCCTGAACATTACCCACGATCTGCTGCATAAGCAGGAACGGCCTGACGTGCAGGCCAGCGGCTCGACGCGCGAGCAGGTGCGCGACCTGCTGGAGCGGGTCGATCTGGTACTTTCTACCGATCCAGAGCCACCCAAGGGCTGATTGCGGCGTCGGTTTCGGGTATACTCGCCCCACTCCCTGGCGTGCTTGCCAGTCGGCGATGTCCCTGAGCCGATTCGCACTACCCTGGAAGTTACACGTTGGGCTGGTGTGCATGTCCGCTAGACGGAAAGCCTTAAAGCCTACTGTTTCTTCCACCTTGAACTTTCGGGTTCAAGGGCTAAGTCGACAGCGGTTCTGTCGGGGAGCCTGATTCCCAAATCCAATGCCAGTCCCAGGACTGGCATTGTTTTATGAGCCGAAAACCATGACCGAACCTGCGCCGCTTTCCCGCCCGCAACTTCGACGCATGCTGCGCAAAGCCCGCCGCGCCCTGACGCCAAGCGAGCAACGCCAGGCCGCCCTGGGCCTGTATCGGCAACTGGCACAGCACCCGCTGTTTCGCCGGGCCAAACACCTATCCTTATATCTACCGACGGACGGTGAAATCGATCCGCGCCTGCTGCTGCGCGCTGCACAGCGCCGGGGCAAGGCGACGTACCTGCCGGTGCTCAGTGCATGGCCGCGAACCAAGATGGTATTCCAGCGAGTGCGCCCCGGCGAAAAGCTGAGGCCCAACCGTTTTCGCATCCTCGAGCCCCAGGTAAATGCCAGCCGGCAACGCAAGGTCTGGGCGCTGGACCTGGTGCTGCTGCCACTGGTTGGTTTTGATGATGTGGGCGGACGGTTGGGCATGGGCGGCGGGTTTTATGACCGCAGCCTGGCCTACATGGCCCGCCGGAAATCCTGGCGCAAGCCGACGCTGTTGGGCCTGGCCCATGAATGCCAGAAGGTCGAACGATTGGCACAGGCAAGCTGGGATGTACCGCTTGAGGGCACAGTCACCGATAAGGATTGGTATATAGCAGAGACGCTACTGGAATCAGCAGCGCCTTGAAGACGGGTCAGCGTTTGAACGGTTGCGGCTGTTGCTGTGCGAGTTCAATCGGTGCGTCAGTCTTGTTCGACCACAAGCTCTGCGCATAGCCGGTGGTCACAACGCCCAGGCCGAACAAAATAACCAAAATCCATAGTAAATCCGGTTTGCGTTTCATCGATTGCCCCCCTTCAGGCATCTTGCACACGATGACAGCAACGTTCCATTAGTAGTCCGTGCCAGCTGCGTCAAGCTCAAAACCCCGGCATTCTGCGTTAACGTGAACCAACACGCAAACCTTGACGCCAACCGACTGTCGGTTTGTCATAAAATTGCAGGACAACTTTCCCAATCGACTTTTGAGGAGCGAAAACATGGCCTATTGGCTGATGAAATCCGAGCCCGATGAACTGTCCATCAAGGGCCTGGAAAAGCTCGGCGAGGCCCGGTGGGACGGGGTGCGCAACTACCAGGCGCGGAACTTCCTGCGGGCGATGGCGGTGGGTGACCAGTTCTTCTTCTACCACTCCAGCTGCCCGGAACCGGGGATTGCCGGCATCGGTAAAATCGTCGAGACAGCCTACCCGGACCCGACCGCGCTGGAGCCCGACAGTCATTATTTCGACGCCAAGGCCAGCCCTGAAAAAAACCCGTGGAGCGCGATCAATGTTGCCCACGTCGAGACCTTTGCGAAGGTCCTGGGGCTGGGCTATCTGAAACAGCAAACCGCCCTCGCCGAGTTGCCCCTGGTGCAAAAAGGCAGCCGCCTTTCGGTGATGCCGGTCACCGCCGAGCAATGGGCCGCCGTACTCGGCCTGCGCTGAAACAGCAGAACCCTGCGGTCACGCCCATGGCGCATGCATCTGCGCGCCAACCGGGTTAGGCTGGCGCTTCATTTGACCCGCATCAAGGGCCTCCGGGCAGGATCGGTCAAACTAGGACGCTAACGCCGCAGGATGCACCCATGTCGACGAACCACCGTACCTCCCATCTTTTCGCCATTCCATTGATTGTCTTGCTGCTGGCCGCCGGCGGCTTCGGCTATTGGCAATCCACCCAGGACCGCCTGCCCGAAGGCTTGAGCATGGGCAATGGCCGGCTGGAATCGACTGAAGTGCAGATCGCCGCCAAGATCCCCGGGCGCCTCGCCGAAGTGCGGGTGGACGAAGGCGACAAGGTGCTCAAGGGCCAACTGCTGGCGCGCATGGACACCCGCACCCTGGAAGCCCAGCGCGCCCAGGCCGAAGCTGAAGTGCTGCGGGCCAGGGAGAATTTCGCTGCTGCCGAAGCCAATGTGCAACTGCGCCGGAGCGAACAACTGCTGGCCAGCCAGGAACTCAAGCGCACCCAGGAGCTGTACAAGCGCGGCTTCGCCAGCGGCCAGCTGATCGACCAGCAGCAGGCCCGGCAAAACACCGGCAACGCTGCCGTGGTCGCCGCCCAGGCCCAGGTCAATTCGGTAAAGGCCGCCATCGGCGCCGCCCAGGCTCAGGTCGCCCAGCTCACCAGTGAAATCGAAGACAGCAGCCTGCGGGCGCCTATCGACGGCATCATCCAGCTACGCCTGGCCGAACCCGGCGAAGTGCTCGGCGCGGGTGGTCGCGTGTTACTGCTGATCGACCCCAACGACCAATACATGAACCTGTATCTGCCCGCTTCAGTCACAGGCGCTTTGACCGTGGGCAGCGAAGCGCGGATCGTCCTCGACGCCCTGCCGAAGCAACCGCTGCCGGCGAAAATCAGCTTCGTCGCCGCCAAGTCGCAGTTCACCCCCAAGGAAGTGGAAACCCGCGACGAACGCCAGAAGCTGGTGTTCCGGGTCAAGCTGCGCCTGACCCAACCAAGCGCCGTGCCCCAAGCCAAACCGGGCATGCCCGGCGCCGGCTATGTGCGCACCGCTGACCTGGACTGGCCGGCCAACCTGCAATGAACGGCCTGGCGCTGCACGCCACGGGGATCAACCATCGCTACGGCAAGCAACAGGCGCTGATCGACATCGCCTTCAGCCTGCCCGCCGGCACACGCTGCGGCCTGATCGGCCCGGACGGCGCCGGCAAGTCGAGCCTGCTGGGCTTGATCGCCGGGGTCAAAAAGCTTCAACAAGGCGAACTGCAAGTACTCGGCGGCTCCATCGAAGACCGCCGCCACCGCAACAGCCTGTACCCGCGCATCGCCTTCATGCCTCAAGGCCTGGGCGGTAACCTCTACCCCGAGCTGTCCATCAGCGAAAACATCCGGTTCTTTGCCACGCTGTTCGGCCTGTCAAAAGCCGATTGCGACCAGCGCATGCACAACCTGCTGCTGGCCACCGACCTCGCACGCTTCGCCGAGCGCCCTGCCGGCAAGCTCTCCGGCGGCATGAAGCAGAAACTCGGCCTGTGCTGTGCACTGATCCACGACCCGGACCTGTTGATCCTCGACGAACCCACCACCGGCGTCGACCCGCTGTCCCGTCGACGCTTCTGGGAACTGGTGGAAACCGTACGCAGCGAACGCCCGCAGCTCACACTGCTGGTGGCCACCGCCTACATGGAAGAAGCCGAGCAGTTTGAACACTGCCTGATGCTCGACCGCGGCAAGCTGATCGCCGACGGCCTGAGCAGCGAACTCGCCGCCGCGACGCCCAGCGGCAAACTGGATGAAGCCTTCACCCATTTCCAGGGCGACAGTGCCCATAACAATGAACCGCTGGTGATTCCGCCCCGGCAAAGCGACAACACCGACATCGCCATCGAAGCCCACGACCTGACCTTGCGATTCGGCGACTTCACGGCAGTCAACAAGGTCAGCTTCGCCATAGGCCGGGGCGAGATCTTTGGTTTCCTCGGCTCCAACGGCTGCGGCAAGACCACCACCATGAAAGTCCTCACCGGGTTGATGCCCGCCACCGAGGGCACCGCCACGCTGCTGGGCAACCCGGTCAACGCCAAGGACCTGGCCACCCGCAAGCGCGTGGGTTTCATGTCGCAAAGCTTCTCGCTGTACGGCGAACTCAGCGTGCGCCAGAACCTGGTGCTGCATGCGCAGTTGTTCGACCTGCCCAAGGCCGAGAGCGGCCAGCGCATCGACGAATTGATCAAGCGTTTTGACCTGGGCGACGTTGCCGAGCAGCCGTCCGGCGCGTTGCCGCTGGGCCTGCGCCAGCGCTTGTCCCTGGCGGTGGCGGTGCTGCACCGCCCGGAAGTGCTGATCCTCGATGAGCCGACCTCGGGCGTCGACCCGGCCGCGCGGGATGACTTCTGGCGGCTGCTGATCGAACTGTCCCGGGAACAGGGCGTGACGATCTTCCTGTCCACCCACTTCATGAACGAAGCCCAGCGCTGCGACCGCATCTCGCTGATGCACGCGGGCAAGGTGCTGGCCTGCGACACGCCGGACGCGCTGCAACAGCAGTTCCACGGCGAAACCCTGGAAGCGGCGTTCGTCACCTGCCTCGAACAGGCCCAAGGCGCGCCCGAAGCGACCACCGCGCCCACCGAAACCGTCAGCGAACCCATGGCCCCACCCGTCAGCAAACGCGGGTTCAGCGTCGCCCGCCTGTTGGCCGTCGCCAGCCGCGAAGGCAAGGAACTGCTGAGGGACAAAGTGCGCATGGCCTTCGCCCTGTTGGGGGCGATTTTCATGATGGTGATCTTCGGCTACGGCATTTCCCTGGACGTGGAGAAGCTCGCCTTCGCCGTCTACGACCAGGACCAGACGCCGCAAAGCCGCGCCTATCTGGAGGCCTTTCGCAGTTCGCGCTATTTCGCCGAACAGTCGCCGATCACTGACTCCAACGAACTGCACAAACGCCTGCAGCGCTCGGAGATCAAACTGGCGCTGGAGATTCCGCCAGGATTCGGCCGCGATCTCTACGCCGGCCGCCAACCCGCCGTGGCCGCCTGGCTCGATGGCGGCATGCCGTTCCGTGCGGAAACCAGCCGCAATTATGTCGAGGCCGTGCACCAGGCCAACCTCCAACAACTGGCCGAACTGAACAGCACACCATTGAATCAGCAAGCCGCCGTCAAACTGGAAACCCGCTTTCGCTACAACCAGGACGTGATCAGCGTGAACGCTATCGGCCCCGGCGTGATGGCGCTGATCCTCGCCTTCATCCCGGCAATGCTCACGGCCCTGGGGATTGTGCGCGAGAAGGAACTGGGCTCCATCACCAACTTCTACGCCACCCCCCTGACCCGCCTGGAATTCCTGTTAGGCAAGCAGGCGCCGTACCTGGCCGTGAGCCTGATCAACCTGGGCCTGCTGGTGGCGATGAACCGCTGGCTGTTCGGCGTGCCGTTCAAGGGCAGCGGCGTGACCCTGGCTTTCGGCGGCCTGCTGTATGTGCTGGCCACCACCAGCATGGGCCTGCTGATTTCCGCGTTCACCCGCACCCAGATCGCAGCGATCCTCGGCACCATGATCATCACCAGCCTGCCGACCATCCAGTTCTCCGGGCTGATCGTGCCGCGCTCGTCCCTGGAAGGCGCCGCCGCGTTGATGGGCATGTTGTTTCCGGCGGGCTACTTCCTCGACATTGCGGTGGGCACCTTTACCAAGGCCCTGGACCTGCGTCAGCTATGGCCACAGTGCCTGGCGCTGTTCGGGTTTTTCCTGGGGTTCACCGGGCTGAGCCTGATCATGCTCAAGAAGCAGGAGGCCTGAGATGCACAAGTTCGCCCATATCCTGCGCCTCGGCATCAAGGAACTGACCAGCCTGCGCCACGACAGCGTGTTGCTGCTGTTCCTGTTCTACGCCTTTACCGTCGCCATCTATATGCCCGCCGCCGGCTCGGTGATCGGCGTGCACAACGCCAGCGTGGCCTTTGTGGATGAAGACCACAGCGCGCTTTCCCGGCAACTGGCCGAAGCGCTGCAACCGCCGGAATTCCAGGCGGCGGTGCCGTTGCCGTACGACCAACTGGACAAGGTGATGGACAGCGGCCAGTACACCTTCGTGATCAACGTGCCGGCGAATTTCCAGGCCGACCTGTTGGCCGGGCGCCAGCCGGGGGTGCAGGTCAACGTCGATGCCACGGCCATGAGCCAGGCATTCATGGGTGCCGGGTATATCGGGCGGATTTTCCAGCGGGAATTGCTGACCTATGGCAACCAGGCCGATGCCGCCCAAAAGGCGCCGGCGCTGCTGACCACCCGGGCGCTGTTCAATACCAACCTGGAAGGCGGCTGGTTTCTGGCGGTGATCCAGATCGTCAACAACATCACCATCCTCGCCATCGTGCTGACCGGCACCGCGCTGCTGCGTGAGCGCGAACACGGCACCCTCGACCATTTGCTGGTGCTGCCGCTGACTGCGCTGGAAATCATGCTGGCGAAAATCTGGAGCAACATGCTGGTGGTGGTGCTGTGCACCTGGCTGTCGCTGGAAGTGGTGGTGAAAGGCTTGCTCGGCGTGCCGCTGGCCGGGTCGCTGACTTTGTTTTTGCTGGTGACGGCGCTGTACCTGTTTGCCAGTACTGCCCTCGGCATCTTCCTCGCCACCCTCGCCCGCTCGACGCCGCAGTTTGGCCTGCTGGCGATCCCGGTGATTATCCCGATGCTGCTGTTGTCCGGCGGCAGCACGCCGCTGGACAGCATGCCGCAGTGGTTGCAATGGGTGATGCAGGGCTCGCCGTCGACGCACTTTGTGAGCCTGAGTGCGGCGATTCTGTTCCGGGATGCGGGTGTGAATGTGGTGTGGCCGGACTTGCTGGCGCTGGCGGGGATCGGGTTGCTGTTCTTTGCGGTGGCGTTGGCGCGGTTCAGGAAGAGCCTGGCTTCCTGAGGTGTCTGTCAGGGCCTCTTCGCGAGCAAGCCCGCTCCCACACTTGACCGAGTTCTAACATGAGAATGCGGTTAAATGTGGGAGCGGGCTTGCTCGCGAAGGGCGCGAAGCGACCGGCTTACTGGATGATCAGGTTGTTGAACAACAGATCCTCAACCTGCGGCTTGCCGGTTTCGTCGTTCATCACTTGCTGGGTCTGCTTCAGGGCTTCCTGGCGCAGTTTTTCCTTCCCATCAACGCTGCTCATGGTGTCGTTGGTCTGCTGGGTAAACAGCGCCACCAACTGGTTGCGAATCAGCGCGTCGTTGGCTTTCACAGCAGCGGCTGCCTCGGGACCGGTGACCCGCAGGGCGATATCCGCCTTGAACACCCGCAGCTTCGCGGTGCCATCCAGGCCGTAGTTACCGACAAACGGCGGGCTCAGGCTGATATAGCTGACCTTCGGCGCTTCGCCTTCTTTGGCTTCTTCGGCCAGGGCTGCCGTCGGCAGTGTCAGGGCCAGCATCAACAGGATCCACGCTTTCACAGTTCATTCCTCAATTCGGTTGCCCAGTAGCATAACGCTAGCAGCCCTGAGCACAAGCTTATGGCGACTTATCAGGCCGGGGCATGCTCGTTGACCCGTCGCCCTGCCCACCTACACTTATCGGCCAACACGCCAAAAGGAATAGTCCGATGAAAGCTGTGCTGTGCAAAGCCTTCGGCCCCGCCGAAAACCTGGTGCTGGAAGACGTCGAAAGCCCGGCGATCAAGAAGAACGAAATCCTGTTGGACGTGCATGCGGCCGGGGTCAATTTCCCGGACACCCTGATCATCGAGGGCAAGTACCAGTTCAAGCCGCCCTTCCCGTTTTCGCCGGGCGGTGAAGCGGCAGGCGTGATCAGCCAAGTCGGTGAGAACGTCAGCCACCTGAAGGTCGGTGACCGGGTGATGGCCCTGACCGGCTGGGGCAGCTTCGCCGAGCAGGTCGCGGTGCCGGGCTACAACGTGCTGCCGATCCCGCCGAGCATGGACTTCAACACCGCCGCCGCCTTCAGCATGACCTACGGCACGTCGATGCACGCCCTGAAGCAGCGGGCCAACCTGCAACCCGGGGAAACCCTGCTGGTGCTCGGTGCCTCCGGCGGCGTCGGCCTGGCTGCGGTGGAAATCGGCAAGGCCATGGGCGCCCGAGTGATCGCCGCGGCCAGCAGCGCCGACAAGCTGGCGGTGGCCAAGGCTGCCGGTGCCGATGAGTTGATCAACTACAGCGAAGCCAGCCTCAAGGACGAGATCAAACGCCTTACCGGCGGCAACGGCGTGGATGTGATCTACGATCCGGTGGGCGGCGACCTGTTTGACCAGGCCATTCGCGGCATCGCCTGGAATGGCCGGCTGCTGGTGGTGGGCTTTGCCAGCGGGCGCATTCCCGAGTTGCCGGTGAACCTGGCGCTGCTCAAGGGCGCGGCGGTGGTCGGGGTGTTCTGGGGGTCGTTCGCCCAGCGCCAGCCGCAGGACAATGCCGCCAACTTCCAGCAACTGTTCGGCTGGTTCGCCGAGGGCAAGTTGAAGCCGCTGGTGTCCCAGGTGTACCCGCTGGAGCAGGCGGCGCAGGCGATCAACGACCTCGGCCAGCGCAAGGCTGTGGGCAAGGTCGTGGTGCAGCTACGCTGACTATTGTTTCATTTTGTCCGCGGAGTGCCTGGGCCCATGATCGGCCGAGGCACTCACTCACTGGCAGGAATGAATAATGGTCACACCGCTGCGCGCGCTGTTTCTGGGGTTGTTGATGATGGTGTCGGCTCACGCCTTTGCCCATAAAGAGGGCAAGGATGTACGCGGGCTGAACAACGTGACGGTGCTGATCGTGCGCCATGCGGAAAAACCCGATGAAGGTCCGTTGCTGAGCCCCAACGGCGAACAGCGGGCGGCGGCCTACGCCAGCTATTTCGACCCGCTGCTGTTGAACGGCATCTCCGTGGTGCCCCAGCGGCTGATCGCTACCAGCGACAGCAAGGAAAGCTCTCGCCCGCGCCTGACCCTGACACCTCTGGCCCAGCGCCTGCAGCTCCCGCTTGAAACCCCCTACTCAGATGATCAAGTCGGCAAGCTGGTGAAGTCCCTGCGCAAGTCCAACCAGGCGCAGACCGTGTTGATCGCCTGGCATCACGGGCATATCGACAAGTTGATCGAGGCCTTCGGCGGTGACGGCGCGGCGCTGACCGGCATGAAGAAATGGCCGGAAAATGTGTATGACTGGCTGATCGTGTTGCGCTTCGACGACCAGGGTCAACTGGTGGAATCCCGCAGCCAGAAGATCCAGGAACACCTGCTTCCAGGTGATATCGCAGCCGCCAACGGCAACTGAACCGAATCACTGCCTGTGGTAAGGGAGCTTGCTCCCTCACCACAGCTTCTTGGCATCCCCTCCTGAAAACGTCCCTCACTTGCCTCTAAGCGACATGTTCGTAAAAGAACATGCAATTGCACTCAATTCCTATGCCCGCAGATAAGAGGCGGTGCTATTTTCGGTAACGAAACTGTAACATTCGCATCCGCAGTCAAAACAAGAAATCTGGAGCTCTTGAATGTTTGCTTTCTTCCGTCCTGCCGCACATCAGGCGCCCCTGCCTGAAGAAAAAATAGACAGCACGTACCGACGCCTGCGCTGGCAGATCTTCGCCGGTATTTTCTTCGGTTACGCCGGGTACTACCTGCTGCGCAAGAACTTCTCCCTGGCCATGCCGTACCTGATCGACGAGGGTTACACCCGTGGCCAGCTGGGCCTGGCAATGTCGGCGATCGCAATTGCCTACGGCCTGTCCAAGTTCCTCATGGGCCTGGTGTCCGACCGCTCCAACCCGCGCTACTTCCTGCCCTTCGGCCTGTTGGTGTCCGCCGGGGTGATGTTCATTTTCGGTTTCGCACCTTGGGCTACCTCCAGCGTGACCATGATGTTCATTCTGCTGTTCATCAACGGTTGGGCCCAGGGCATGGGCTGGCCGCCAAGTGGGCGAACCATGGTGCACTGGTGGTCGCAGAAAGAACGTGGCGGTGTGGTTTCCGTATGGAACGTGGCGCATAACGTCGGCGGCGGCTTGATCGGCCCGCTGTTCCTGCTGGGCATGGCCTGGTTCAACGACTGGCACGCGGCGTTCTACGTCCCGGCCACCGTGGCCCTGCTGGTGGCGGCGTTTGCCTTCATCACCATGCGCGACACCCCGCAATCGGTGGGCCTGCCGCCCATCGAGCAATACAAGAACGATTACCCGGAAGGCTACGACGCCAGCCACGAGGACGAATTCAGCGCCAAGGAAATCTTCGTCAAGTACGTGCTGCGCAACAAAATGCTCTGGTACATCGCCTTCGCCAACGTCTTCGTCTACCTGCTGCGCTACGGCGTGCTGGACTGGGCACCGACGTACCTCAAGGAAGCCAAGCACTTTGACGTGGATAAAACCTCGTGGGCGTACTTCTTCTACGAGTGGGCGGGCATTCCGGGCACGCTGCTGTGCGGCTGGATGTCGGACAAGATCTTCCGTGGCAACCGTGGCCTGACGGGCATCGTGTTCATGGGCCTGGTCACCGTGGCGACCCTGGTTTACTGGCTCAACCCGCCGGGCAACCCGATGATCGACATGATCGCGCTGTTCTCCATCGGCTTCCTGATCTACGGCCCGGTGATGCTGATCGGCCTGCAGGCGCTGGAGCTGGCACCGAAGAAAGCCGCCGGCACTGCAGCGGGCTTCACGGGCCTGTTCGGTTACCTGGGTGGTTCAGTGGCAGCGAGTGCGGCCATGGGCTACACCGTTGACCATTTCGGTTGGGACGGTGGTTTCGTGCTGCTGATCGGCGCGTGCCTGCTGGCCATCGCGTTCCTGATCCCCACCTTGTGGCACACCAATAGCGTCAGTGCCGCACGTTAATCGTCGGAACAGCCTTTGGAACACCGCTTGAGCCGCGCCTCCAGATTCTTGTCTGGCATGGCGTGGCTACGCAGGGCGTTGACGGTCTGCTCGACATAATCGCGCGTAGTGCCGTAACGCCCGCAAGCGCTTTGCAACACGTGATTCAGCACGATGTCGGGCAAATTGCCGGCATAACTGGGCAGGTGCCGCTCCAGGACAAATCCCAACGCCTGCACCTGGCTGCCATCTTCCAGACGACAGCTGAGCCAGTGCGGCCGGTACGAGGGATACGGCATCTCGCGCTGCCACAGGGCATACAGCGAGGCCTCCAGTTGATCTTCCGGCAAGCGGTAGGCAAACCCGCTGCACGAGCCGCCGCGATCCAGGCCAAACACCAGCCCCGGTATTTCCGGCGTGCCCCGGTGCTCATGGGACCACAGGTACAAGCCCCGGTGATAACCGTGGACCCGCGCCCGCATCCGCTGTGTCGACGAACATTCAGGCCGCCAGATCAGCGAACCGTAAGCGAATAGCCAGACCGGCCCACCCTTGTGCAGCGCCATGGTGGCTTGCATCGAGCTCATCAACTGTTCGTGAGTGAGTTGCGGCCCCAGATCGAGCCGCGGAGGGTAAGCCAATTGCAAAAGATCAGATTCAATGGCGGTCATGGCAGATCGCTTAGGTCTCCTTTGTTGTTACGAGAAGCTGTTACCAGTTGTAAGCAACTTTACCGTAATAGAACGCGCCGCTGTAACCGTACGGCGAAAAAGTGCTATAGGCCAAATTGCCACCACTGCTGGCGTAGGCATTGAGTTTTTCCGGGTATTTGTCGGTGACGTTGTCGCCGCCAACGGTGAAGGTCCAGTTTTTCAGCTTGTAGTCGGCTGACAGATCCAACAGCCAGGCGGCCTTGAAGCGCTGGTCGTTGGTCGGGTCGGCCTGGTAGCTGGTGAATGAACCATAGCGCACCAAATTACTGTGCAGCGCCCAGTTGCCGAAACTCAGGTCGTTGCCCAGGCTCAGCTTGTGCTGTGGCGTGGTATCGCCCAGCAGGCCGATGCGCTCGCGACGGTCCACCCGAACCAGGCTCGCGCCCAGGCTATCCAGTACGGACGGGTTGGCTTTTACGTCGGTGACCTTGGTGTGGTTGTAGTTGTAGCCCACGGTGCTGTTCCAGCGCACACCGTTGTCCAGTTGGTAGCGATAGTTGGCCACCAGGTCGACGCCATTGGTGGTGGTGTCGGTGGCGTTGGTGAAGTAGCGCACCGTGGTGTAGTTGATGTTGCCGACGCCATTGGCCTGCAGATACGCGAGCGCAGCCGGGTTCTTGCTCAGGTCCAGGTTGGAGGACAGGCTGATGCGGTCGCTGATGTCGATACGGTAGACATCGGCGGTCACGGTCAGGTTGTCGGTCGGCTCCAGCACCAGGCCGAGACTGTAGTTGCGGGACTTCTCGGCTTTCAGGTCTTCAGCGCCGAGCAGGCGCGCCACCTGGCTGTTGGCCGGGAAGGTGCCGGCTTCCTGGATGGTGTTGCCGATCAGTTGCGACGAGGTGTAGGCGAAGTTTTGCTGTGCCAGGGACGGCGCACGGAAACCGTTGGAAACACTGCCGCGCAAGGCCACTTGCGGGGTGAAGTCGTAACGGGCGGAGAGCGAGCCGCTGACGTTGGAGCCAAAATCACTGTAGTCCTCGTGGCGCACGGCGGCGGAGGCACTGAGTTTTTCGGTGAAGTTGGTTTCCAGGTCCAGGTACTGCGCCCAGTTGTGGCGCGTGCTGGTGCCGGCGTCGGAATCACGGAAGCCGCCCAGGCCCGAGCTGCCGGTCTGGTAGTAGGACGCCGGGTCGCCCGCCTTGATCTGGTGACCCTGGTCCAGGTATTCGCCGCCAAACGCCACCGACACTGGATACGGCAACCAGCCCAGGCTGAATTCCCGCGACAGGTCCAGGCTGAGTTGCTTCTGGTCATTGACCAACGTGCCGTTGTCGAACTTGCGCGGCGTGGCCAGGCCCAGCGAGGTGTTGATGGTTTCGGTACCGATCTGGTACTGGTTCTTGCCGTAGTTGACCGACACATCGTAGTGCCAGTCATAGGCCAACAACCCGCGCAGGCCGACCGCCAGGGACGTGTCTTCCACGTCACCGCGAATCAACGGCAGGTAACCATTGGGGTTGAGCGCAGGAATGTTGTTGCTCGCGTTGCTGGCCCGGTAGAACGCCGCCGTCTCGCCGCGGGTCTTGCTGTAGCCGCCAAACGCATAGAACTCGGCCGCATCGCCGAAGGAATATTCCGAGTTGAGAAACAGCTTGCCCTGGTCAGTGGCCGGCTCGCCCTGGCGGAACACCCGCTGGCCGTAGGTCGTCGAACCAACGCTGCCCGGACGCAGGTCCTTGCCGGCGCGGTTGGTGTAATCGTTGTCGGCGCCTTCGGCAGAGATGTTGATAAACCCGTTATCGCCCAGCGCCACACCGGTGTTGCCGCTGAGGTTGCGCTGGATACCGTCGCCCTTCTTGTACTCACCAAACTTGCTGGTGATCGAGCCGCCGTGGTCGTCATGCTTGAGGATCACGTTGATCACCCCGGCAATCGCATCGGAGCCGTAGCGGGCCGATGCGCCGTCACGCAGCACCTCGATATGGTCGACCGCCGACAACGGGATCGCATTCAAATCCGCCGGCGCCGAGCCACGCCCAACCGTACCGCCGAGATTGACGAAGGCACTGGTGTGGCGGCGCTTGCCGTTGACCAGCACCAACACCTGGTCCGGTGACAGGCCACGCAGCTGCGCCGGGCGCACCAGTTCGGCACCGTCTACCAGGCTCGGGCGTGGAAAGTTGATGGAAGGAATCAATCGGGCCAACACCGCGCCCAACTCATCAGAGCCGGTGCTGCGCAAGGTGTCGCCGGAAATCACATCGATAGGTGACAACGAGGCACTGGCGGTGCGCTCTTGGGCGCGGGTGCCGGTGACAATGACTGTATCGAGTTTGGGTACATCGGCAGTGGCCGTTTCGGCGGATGCCACTGGACTGAATCCCACAGCGGTCAGCAAATTAGCCGACAAAATCGCCGTGTACAGCAGGTGCTGCTTGTTGCTCCCCATACCGCTCCCCTTGGAATCAAAAGCCAGAACGTCAATGCTCTGAGCTCGTACGATCGATCCGTGTGGCGGACGGTGGCGGTCATTTATTGGTTATTGGCAGAAAGTCGGTAGTCCGTTGGCATATAGCTTAATGATATTTATGTAACAAATTAAATACCTTTAAAGAATAAGCGAATGCATAAGCCCAGGCCGCTCCGCTCATCAGGATTGGCTGCCTCAATCCCTGTAGTTTCAGCGCAGGTTCAGCCTGGGGGCACGCTGAGCCTTCAAAATAGGCGCCTGTCACGACCCACCTGGCCGCCAACCGAATCGACTACCGAGGTCACTCCATGAAATACCGACTGCCCAGCCTGTTGTTCCTGGCACAGGCCACCACCGCCCTGGCGGCGGAAGTGCCGACCCAGGACGAAAAAGGCTTCTGGTATGCCCAGACGAGCGTCTACACCCGGCATTTTGCGCCGGACAAGGACCACAACAACAACCAGGACCTGATCGGCCTGGAGCGCAATGAAGCGTCAGGCCTGGTGTATGGCGGGGCGACGTTTCGCAACTCGTTCAGCCAGCGTTCGTACTACGCCTATGCCGGCAAACGCTACGACATGCCCGATTACCCGGTGTACTTGAAGCTGACAGGGGGTTTGATCCAGGGCTATCGCGGCAAGTACCGCGACAAGATTCCGCTGAATGGACTGGGGGTAGCGCCGGTGATCATCCCCTCGGTGGGCACCCACTACGGGCCGGTCGCCGCCGAGCTGGTGTTGCTCGGGTTCAATGCGGCGATGGTGACCACGGGCGTTCGTTTCTGATCAAGCCGCTGAAAGGCTTCTGTGGCGAGGGAGCTTGCTCCCGCTGGGTCGCGAAGCGGCCCTGAAGTTCATGCGATCTTAAAGATAGAACCCAGCGACTGTTTCGGGGCTGCTGCGCAGCCCAGCGGGAGCAAGCTCCCTCGCCACATGTTACGGGCGGGGTGCGTAGGCAAATACGTCAGCACGCATCTGGTGTGCATCCATGCCGGCCTCGACAAGCGCATCCAGGGTGCCGTAGATCATCGCCGGTGAACCACTGGCGTAGACATGCACGGCCTTGAGGTCGCTGATGTCTTCGCACACCGCTTCATGCAACAGCCCGCAGCGCCCTTCCCAGCCACACAGGTCGCTGACCACTTTGTGCAGGAACAGGTTGGGCAGTTGCAGCCACTGGTCCCAGTGCTCGATGTCGTAGAAGTCTTCCGGTCGACGTACCCCCCAATACAGATGCACCGGGTGCTTGAAGCCACTGGCGCGACAGTGTTCGATCAGGCTATGCATCTGGGCCATGCCGGTGCCGGCGGCGATCAGCACCAGCGGCCCGTCGGGCAGTTCCGCCAGGTGGGTGTCGCCAAACGGCATTTCGATGCGGGCCATCTGGTTGCGCTGCAACTGCTCCAGCAGGCTGCGGGCGCTGTCTTCCCGGGCCAGCACGTGCAATTCCAGCTCGCGCCCGGCGTGGGGCGCCGAGGCCAGGGAGAATGCCGACTTCTCGCCGTTTTCCCGCTCGATCATCAGGTATTGCCCGGCGTGGTAGCGTACCGCCTTGCCGGCCGGAGCCCGCAGGCGCACGCGCCAGACGTCACCGCCCACCTCGACGCATTCACTCAGTTGGCAAGACAGTTTGCGCACCGGCAATTCTCCCGGCGCCAGCACGCCATCCCACAACACAATGCAATCTTCCAGCGGTTCGGCAATGCAGGTATAGAACTCGCCATGGTCACGCACCTCACCGGCTTGCTGCACCCGGCCTTCCACCAGCAGCGCCGCGCACACGTGGCACACGCCATTGCGGCAGGCCTGGGGGCAATCGTAGCCCAGGCGGCGCGCGCCCTCGAGGATCCGCTCGCCGGGCGTCAGTTCAAGTACCGCACCGGAAGGCTGCAGGGTTACACGCATCAATCTATTCCTAATTCTTTCCAGAGCGCATCGACACGGGCAGTGACCGCTTCGTCCTTGACGATCACGCGGCCCCATTCGCGGGTGGTTTCACCCGGCCATTTATGGGTGGCGTCCAGGCCCATTTTCGAGCCGAGGCCCGATACCGGGGAAGCAAAGTCGAGGTAGTCGATCGGCGTGTTGTCGATCATCACCGTGTCGCGCTTGGGGTCCATACGCGTGGTGATGGCCCAGATCACGTCGTTCCAGTCCCGGGCGTTGATGTCGTCGTCGGTGACAATAACGAACTTGGTGTACATGAACTGTCGCAAAAACGACCACACACCCAGCATTACCCGCTTGGCGTGGCCGGGGTACGACTTCTTCATCGTCACGATGGCCATGCGGTACGAGCAGCCTTCGGGCGGCAGGTAGAAATCAGTGATTTCCGGAAACTGCTTTTGCAGGATCGGCACAAACACTTCGTTCAACGCCACGCCGAGGATCGCCGGCTCATCCGGCGGGCGGCCGGTGTAGGTGCTGTGGTAGATCGGCTTGACCCGGTGGGTGATGCGCTCGACGGTGAACACCGGGAAGCTGTCGACTTCGTTGTAGTAGCCGGTGTGGTCGCCGTAGGGGCCTTCATCGGCCATCTCGCCCGGGTGAATCACGCCTTCGAGGATGATTTCGGCGGTGGCCGGCACTTGCAGGTCGTTACCGCGGCATTTCACCAGCTCAGTGCGATTGCCGCGCAACAGGCCCGCGAAAGCGTACTCGGACAGGCTGTCGGGCACCGGAGTGACGGCGCCGAGGATGGTCGCCGGGTCGGCGCCCAGGGCCACGGAAACAGGGAATGGCTGGCCGGGGTGCTTTTCGCACCACTCACGGAAATCCAGGGCGCCGCCACGGTGGCTCAGCCAGCGCATGATGACCTTGTTGCGGCCGATCACTTGCTGACGGTAGATGCCGAGGTTCTGGCGGTCCTTGTTCGGGCCCTTGGTGACGGTCAGGCCCCAGGTGATCAGCGGGCCGACGTCGCCAGGCCAGCAGGTCTGCACGGGGAGCATGCCGAGGTCGACATCCTCGCCTTCGATCACCACTTCCTGGCAAACCGCGTCTTTCACGACCTTGGGGGCCATGGCGATGATCTTGCGGAAGATGGGCAGCTTCGACCAGGCGTCCTTGAGCCCCTTGGGTGGCTCGGGTTCCTTGAGGAAGGCCAGCAGCTTGCCGATCTCGCGCAGTTCGCTGACCGACTCGGCGCCCATGCCAAACGCCACGCGGTCGGGGGTGCCGAACAGGTTGCCGAGCACCGGAATATCAAAGCCCACCGGGTTTTCGAACAGCAGCGCCGGGCCCTTGTTGCGCAAGGTGCGGTCGCAAATCTCAGTCATCTCCAGGACCGGGGAAATCGGCACCTGGATACGTTTCAACTCTCCGCGCTGCTCAAGTTGCTGCACGAAATCCCGAAGATCCTTGAATTTCATTAACCATGCCACCCGTAAAATAGGCGTACATCCTACCTGCTCTTACGGTCGCTGGCAGCTTATTGAGCAGCATTGCCGACGACACAGACTCAAAGAGCCGATGCCTGGGTTTCATCGCGCAAGGCTTTGAACAAGGGTTCAAGAAACGCCTCGACATACCGCGAACCAACCGCCGAGAGGTGATTGTCGTCGGTGTACAGCGACTGACCGTCCAGTTCCACCCGGCACCAGTCATTCGCACTGCATAACTTGGGCGCCGGATCCATTACCTTTACCCCGGGATCAGCCGCCGCCATGCGCTCGAATACGCTGCTGATATAGGCCTGGCGCTGGAGGTGCTCATCCAGGGGCATGCCTTCTTTGTCGGTGGGCCGGCCGAGCATCGCCAGGCGACTCAGGCGGTAAGGCGGACTGAATTCCTGCAGGGGGACTTCCTTGACCAGCCACACCCGATGACCGCTGGCGCGCAATTGCTGCACAAGGGCGCCCAGACTTTCAGCGAAGCGCCGCTCGGCGAAGGCGCGGTCATAGGTTCCGGTCGCCGGGTCCAGCAACGAAGCCTCGGTATCACCATCGCGCTGCCCATAGACATACAGGCTCCAGCGCGCCACCAGCACCACGTCGCTAAAGGTTTCCTTGCCGAGCAGTTGCGTGACCTGCTGGTTAAAGGTCAAGCAGCCCGGAACGCTTTCCTTGCGATTAAACGGCAGGCAACCGGCATAACCTGCCTGGGTGACGCTGACACCGTACTTGCTGGCGCCGTCTCGCAACGCCGGAACCAGCGCCGTGGCATGGCTATCGCCCCAGACCAGCGCGCGCGTCGGCGCGGACTGAGGCCCGAAATGACAAAATCCATGGTGGCGATTTTTCCCACCATCCACCAGGCAGGCCATAAGGTCCGGGCTCCACTCGCGCGCCTGGGCAAATTGCAGCGCCTCGGGCGACAGGCGCCAAGGCAAGCCCTTCGTCATGACCAGGCCTTTGCCGAGCAGTCCCACCCCAAGCAGCGCGATACCCGCCGCCACCAGGATTTGCTTGCGCCCTGCCAACAGCCGACGTTCACGGAACGGCGCCTCGACAAACCGCCAGGACGCATAACCCAGCACCAGGCTCAACACAAACAGTGCACCAAGCTCCCACGGGCCCAGCCCGTCGACACTGGCGTACTTGCCAAACACGTACACCGGCCAGTGCCACAGGTACCAGGAGTAGGAGATCAGGCCAATCCCCACCAGCAAGCGGCTACCCAGCAGCTTGCTGGTCAGGGTAGTTTGCTGGCCGTTGGCCCAAATCAGGCAGACCACGCCCACCACCGGCAACAGCGCTGCGGCGCCGGGAAACGGCGTGCTCGGGTCATACGCGAAGACCGCCAGCAGGATCAGGCCGAGGCCGGCAAGGCTGACGGCCTGCGCCAACGCCGGGCTGGCGCGGTACTCGCGTACCGGCATTACCGCCAGCATTGCGCCCGCCAACAGCTCCCAGGCACGCATCTGCAGCAGGAAAAAGGCTCTTTCCGGAGCGTGGGCCACCGCCCATGTACTCATGCCGAATGACACCAGCAACAATACGAACAGCGCCGTGCGCCAATATTTGAGCCGGCTCGACAGCAGTGTCAGCAGCAGTGGGAAGAGGATGTAGAACTGTTCTTCAACCGACAATGACCAGGTATGCAGCAACGGTTTGATATCGGAGGCCACATCAAAGTAACCGTCCTGACGCATGAAAAACAGGTTGGAGATAAACACCACCTGGTTATGTATCGAGCGCCCCAACTCGCTGTAATCCTTGGGCGCCAGCAGGAACCAGCCCACCACCAGCGCGCCGAGCATCATCACGAACAGTGCCGGCAGGATACGCCGCGCTCGCCTGGCCCAGAAGCTGACAAAACTGAAACGGCCGGCCTCACGCTCGCGCCAGATGATCGAGGTGATCAAGTAGCCGGAGATCACGAAAAACACGTCGACGCCGACAAAGCCGCCGGTAAAGCCCGGTACACCAAAATGAAACAGCACAACAGCGAGCACAGCTATGGCACGCAGGCCGTCAATGTCCCTGCGATAAGCGAGAATGGTCATAAAATCTTGTAATTTGCCTGATCGGATGGACAGCGAGTGTAGTCACACACGCGAATTTGTTTCTAAACAGACACACACTAAAGCCAAAACTCCTTTTCCAGAAACAAAAAAAATGGCGCCCCATGGGGCGCCATCCTTTTTGACCGAAGCGTCGTGTTACTTGCGCTTCATCGACAGGAAGAACTCGTCGTTGGTCTTGGTGGTTTTCAGCTTGTCGATCAGGAACTCGATGGCCGCAACTTCGTCCATCGGGTGCAGCAGCTTGCGCAGGATCCACATGCGCTGCAGTTCGTCATCGGCGGTCAGCAACTCTTCGCGGCGCGTGCCGGAACGGTTGATGTTGATGGCCGGGAACACCCGCTTCTCGGCGATACGACGGTCCAAAGGCAGTTCCATGTTGCCGGTACCTTTGAACTCTTCGTAGATCACTTCATCCATCTTCGAACCGGTTTCAACCAGTGCGGTGGCGATGATGGTCAGCGAGCCGCCTTCTTCGATGTTCCGCGCAGCGCCGAAGAAACGTTTCGGCTTCTCCAGGGCGTGGGCATCGACACCACCGGTGAGCACCTTGCCGGAGCTTGGGATCACGGTGTTGTAGGCACGGGCCAGACGGGTGATGGAGTCGAGCAGGATCACCACGTCTTTCTTGTGTTCGACCAGGCGCTTGGCCTTCTCGATCACCATTTCGGCAACCTGCACGTGGCGGGTTGGCGGCTCATCGAACGTCGAGGCAACCACTTCGCCGCGCACGGTGCGCTGCATTTCGGTTACTTCTTCCGGACGCTCATCGATCAGCAACACGATCAGGTGAACTTCAGGGTTATTACGGGCGATGTTCGCTGCGATGTTCTGCAGCATGATGGTCTTGCCGGCTTTCGGCGGGGCCACGATCAGGCCGCGCTGGCCTTTGCCGATCGGGGCACACAGGTCGATGACACGACCGGTCAAGTCTTCGGTGGAACCGTTGCCGGCTTCCATCTTCATGCGCACGGTCGGGAACAGCGGCGTCAGGTTCTCGAAGAGAATCTTGTTTTTCGCGTTCTCGGGACGATCGTAGTTGATCGTGTCGACCTTGAGCAGGGCGAAATAACGCTCGCCTTCCTTTGGAGGGCGGATCTTGCCAACGATGGTGTCACCGGTGCGCAAGTTGAAGCGACGGATCTGGCTCGGCGAGACGTAGATATCGTCTGGGCCGGCGAGATAGGAAGCGTCTGCAGAGCGGAGGAAGCCGAAGCCGTCCTGGAGAATCTCCAGCACGCCATCACCGGAGATTTCCTCGCCGCTTTTCGCGTGCTTTTTCAGCAGGGAGAAAATCACGTCCTGCTTGCGCGAACGGGCCATATTTTCTATGCCCATCTGTTCGGCCAATTCGAGCAGTTCGGTAATCGGCTTTTGCTTGAGTTCAGTCAGATTCATATAGGAATGACGTAATCATTTATGGAGGGGGGGAAATTAAGCTTTTGGCTTAATGAGGCCGCGCCGCAGAGAAGGCGACAGGATCGCGTACTAATCGAAAAGGAGAGCGTCGGCGACGGCTTGCAGGGGGCAGTGGAGAAACCAGTGCGGGGCCGAATGTACCACCTGAGTTTCAGAGCGTCTAGCCCTGTTTCACGAAAAAGCCCCGCAAATTGCGGGGCTTTTTGAGGACGCTTAGATATTGGCGTCGAGGAAAGCCTGCAGCTGGGACTTCGACAGCGCGCCGACCTTGGTGGCCTCGACGTTGCCGTTCTTGAACAGCATCAGGGTCGGGATACCACGCACGCCGTGCTTGGCCGGAGTTTCCTGGTTGTCGTCGATGTTCAGCTTGGCAATGGTCAACTTGCCTTCGTAAGTGGTGGCAATGTCGTCCAGGACCGGAGCGATCATTTTGCAAGGACCGCACCACTCAGCCCAGTAGTCAACCAGCACCGGGCCCTGGGCCTTCAGTACTTCGGCCTCGAAGGTCGCGTCGGTGACGTGCTTGATAAGATCGTTGCTCATGGATGTCTCCGGGTTGTAAGCAAAAAAAACGTTGCCCATCATAGCCGCCCTTCCCGCGTTCAGGAAGCTGCAGCTGATTGACTCTTCCTATGATGGCGCATGAGTTTGGGTATAGCCCAACTCATGGGGTTACGGGAGTGATGAAGGCAATCCCTGTACGCAACGCCGCGTTACGCACATGTTCCTGCATGCTTTTCTGCGCCGCCCCGCTGGCGCGTCGGGCCAGGGCACGGAGGACCTTGCGGTGCTCCTGCCAGGTCTCCATGGCCCGCTCCGGCCGGATGAACGGTAGTTTCTGGCTCTCCAGGAACACCTCGGCACTGGCGCTGAGGATGCTCACCATCGCCTGATTGCCGCTGGCCAGCAGGATGCGCCGGTGGAATTCGAAGTCCAGCCGGGCGGCTGCCTCGAAATCACCGGCCTTCAGCTCCTTGCGCATCGCCTCGACGTTATCTTCCAGGATGTCCAACTCCCCGGTGGTCAGCGTCACCGCCGCCAGCCCCGCCGCAAAACCTTCCAGGGCGTAGCGCAGTTGAAAGATATCCAGCGGCGTCGCCTGTGCCGTAAACGGCCAGGCCAACCCCGGCAGCTCTTCGGCCGCTTGCACGAACACGCCTTTGCCCGGCTGCACACTTACCACGCCCAAGGCACTGAGGGACGACAAGGCTTCACGCAAAGAGGCCCGGCTCACGCCCAATTGCAGCGCCAGGTCGCGCTGGGAGGGCAACGCATCACCCGGCCCGAAGCCCTCGTCAGCGATCAATTTGCGGATGGCCTGTAGCGCCACTTCCGGTACGGCTTGGGCGATGGAATTCATAAGAAACTCAGGTTTCCAGTCAACTGAGCGGCTAGTTGTAAAGCTATTCGCAGCGCCCGGCAAGCCACGCCCCAAAGGGGCTCGCGCGGTTTTGACGGCGCTCGAAAAGGGTGCAGAAAACCCAGTAACTGTTCAGACCAGTAAGACCGCCAAGACTCAACAGCCACCGGCTCTGGCGCGAAATACGGCGGTGCTGGCATGGGCTGTGCACTGGCAAAAACCGGAAAATCCTTTCGTCCTTTTCGGAGAGTCGCCATGACCAAGCGTTGCAGCGCCCTGCTCACTGCCCTGTTTGCCAGCCTGATGCTGAGCCAGGCGCCCGCCCAGGCCAACGGTCTGGACGATATCGTCGCCCGTGGCACCCTCAAGGTGGCCGTGCCCCAGGATTTCCCGCCGTTCGGCTCGGTCGGCCCGGACATGAAGCCCCGCGGCCTGGACATCGACACCGCAAAGCTTTTGGCCGACCAGCTCAAGGTCAAGCTTGAACTGACCCCAGTCAACAGCACCAACCGCATCCCGTTCCTCACCACCGGCAAGGTCGACCTGGTGATTTCCAGCCTGGGCAAGAACGCCGAGCGCGAGAAGGTCATCGACTTCTCCAAGGCTTACGCGCCCTTCTACCTCGCCGTATTCGGCCCTCCCGATGCGCCGATCAGCACCGTTGACGACCTCAAGGGCAAAACCATCAGCGTGACCCGTGGCGCCATCGAAGACATCGAGCTGACCGCCGTGGCGCCAAAAGAGGCGACGATCAAGCGCTTTGAAGACAACAACTCGACCATCGCCGCCTACCTCGCCGGCCAGGTGGACCTGATCGCCAGCGGCAACGTGGTGATGGTGGCCATCAGCGAACGCAACCCCAAGCGCGTGCCGGGACTGAAAGTGAAGCTCAAGGACTCGCCGGTGTACGTGGGCGTGAACAAGAACGAGCCGGCGCTGCTGGACAAGGTGAACCAGATCCTGGTCGCGGCCAAGGCCGACGGCAGCCTGGAAAAGAATGCATTGCAGTGGCTCAAAGAGCCGCTGCCGGCTGATCTCTGAGCGCGGTAACGAGGGTTAGCCTATGGCCTATCAATTCGACTTTGTGCCGGTCCTGGCCAATACCGATCTGCTGCTGCGCGGCGCGCTGTTCACACTTGAACTGACCGCCATCGGTGCAGTACTGGGCGTGGCGCTGGGAATCGTCGGCGCCGTGGTGCGGGCGTGGAAGATCCAGCCGTTCAGTTGGATCTTCGGCGTGTACGTCGAGTTGATCCGCAACACGCCGTTCCTGGTGCAGTTGTTTTTCATCTTCTTCGGCCTGCCGTCCCTCGGCCTGAAAATCACCGAATGGCAGGCGGCAGTGCTGGCGATGGTGATCAACCTGGGGGCGTACTCCACCGAGATCATCCGCGCCGGGATCCAGGCGATCCCCCGCGGGCAACTGGAAGCGGCGGCCGCGCTGGCGATGACACGTTTCGAGGCGTTCCGCCATGTGGTGTTGCTGCCCGCGCTGGGCAAGGTCTGGCCGGCCCTGAGCAGCCAGATCATCATCGTGATGCTCGGCTCGGCGGTCTGCTCGCAGATCGCCACCGAGGAACTGAGCTTTGCCGCCAATTTTATCCAGTCGCGCAACTTCCGCGCCTTTGAAACCTATGCGCTGACAACCCTGGTCTACCTGTGCATGGCGTTGATGATCCGCCAATTGCTGAACTGGATCGGCCGGCGCTATGTCATGAGGAACGCCCGATGAGTGATTTTTCGTTCTGGGACATCGTGCGCAACCTGCTCACCGGTTTGCAGTGGACCTTGCTGCTGTCGCTGGTGGCGTTCATCGGCGGCGGCGTGATCGGCTTGCTGGTGATGACTATGCGCATCAGCACCAAGGCGTTCCCGCGCAATGTCGCCCGCACCTATATCGAACTGTTCCAGGGCACGCCGCTGTTGATGCAACTGTTCCTGGTGTTCTTCGGCATCGCCTTGCTCGGCGTGGACATTTCGCCCTGGCTGGCGGCGGCGATTGCCTTGACCCTGTTCACCAGCGCCTACCTGGCCGAAATCTGGCGTGGCTGCGTCGACTCCATCGCCCACGGCCAATGGGAGGCGTCCGCGAGCCTGGCCCTGAACCCGCTGGAGCAATTGCGCTACGTGATCCTGCCCCAGGCCCTGCGCATTGCCGTGGCGCCAACCGTGGGTTTCTCGGTGCAAGTGGTCAAGGGCACCGCCGTGACCTCGATCATCGGTTTCACCGAGCTGACCAAGACCGGCGGCATGCTCGCCAACGCTACCTTCGAACCCTTCATGGTCTATGGCCTGGTGGCGCTGGGTTACTTCCTGCTCTGCTACCCCTTGTCCCTCAGTGCGCGCTACCTGGAAAGGAGACTGCATGCCTCTGCTTAGAATTTCCGCCCTGCATAAATATTACGGCGATCACCACGTACTCAAGGGCATCGACCTGAGTGTCGAAGAAGGCCAGGTGGTGGCGATCATCGGTCGCAGCGGCTCGGGCAAATCCACCCTGCTGCGCACCCTCAATGGCCTGGAGTCGATCAACGACGGCGTGATTGAAGTCGACGGCGAATACCTCGACGCCGCCCGCGCCGACCTGCGCACCCTGCGGCAGAAAGTCGGCATGGTGTTCCAGCAGTTCAACCTGTTCCCACACCTGACGGTGGGCGAAAACGTCATGCTTGCGCCGCAAGTGGTGCAGAAAGTGCCGAAAGCCAAGGCCGCACAATTGGCGCGACAGATGCTCGAGCGCGTTGGGCTGGGGGAGAAGTTCGACGCGTTCCCCGATCGTTTGTCCGGCGGCCAGCAGCAGCGGGTAGCAATCGCCCGGGCTCTGGCGATGTCGCCCAAAGTGCTGCTGTGCGATGAAATCACCTCGGCCCTGGACCCGGAGCTGGTCAACGAAGTGCTCAGCGTAGTGCGCCAACTGGCCAAGGATGGCATGACACTGATCATGGTCACCCATGAGATGCGTTTTGCCCGGGAAGTGGGTGACAAGCTGGTGTTCATGCACCAGGGCAAGGTGCATGAAGTGGGCGACCCGAAAATCCTGTTTGCCAATCCGCAGACCGCCGAGCTGGCCAACTTCATCGGTTCGGTGGAGCGCACGGACTGAGGCATCAGGCCCCGGGCGCCCACTCAAAACCGCCCTGCCCCTCAAATGTCGTTTCATCCCTGACGGCCAGCAAAGCCGCAGGCAGGAAGGTCTCGACGTTGACCAGGGCGGTGAAGCGGCGCCCATGCACCGGCATACCCGCTACGTGTGCAACAAGCCTATGGCCCGGCAGCAATCGTCCGGTCGCCGGCTCTTCAGACAGGTGCGGCATTACCAGCTCAACGGATTTTCCATCGACTTGAGCGGACTGCAGGCTCAGGGTGAAATGCCCCTGGCGCCCAAACCGAAAGCCCTCCAGGCCTGCGGGTACGCCCGTAAAGCGCAGCGCCATGGATACAGGCGCCTCACAGGCCATGTTCAGGCGAAGCGTGCGCTTGCCCAGCGCGATCTGTGGGTGGCCCCGCTCGGCTTGGCGAACCAAACCGTAATCAACCCGGGGCTGGCTCAAGGACACCTGGCAGTTATCTGCCCGCGCCTCATTGGCCAACACCACGACAAACAGCAGCAGGTAAAGGATAAGCCCATGACGCAGGCGTACACCGTCAAAAGGCCCCACCGGCTCAGAGGGTACGGCAGACCGCCGAACCTGTTTCATAGAATTTGTCGTCATTGGATTCTGGCTCAAGGTTCAGTTGCAACAAGCAGGTGCTTGAATCTGGCAAGGAGATGTTCAGCGCTCGCGACTCATCCAGGCTGTTAAGGAAGACCATGCCCTCGCCCACGACGCTGGTCAGGAAAGCATTGTTGCTGTCGAAAACCGAGGCTCCCTGGGGCAAGGGTTGGCCGTGCGCGTCACGGACCTCAAGCAATACACGGCGCACTTTCACTACTTCGAAATCGATCGTGTTGAAAGAACCGCGTCCGGCCGCAAGGACCTTGGTGCCGTTTTTCAGATCGATGCGCTTGGGCAGGGATTGGGTTTGCACCTCGACATTGCTGCTGCGGTAGGCAGGCAGGCTGGCGATCACCGCCTGCCCGCGGTAGTCAGTCCAGACCGGCCCCTGCGGCGTCGAAACCTTGGCTGCCCCGACATTACCCACCGAGACAATTCCAAAGGTGTCCTGGACGGCATAGGGCGAGAACGTCATGCCTCTGTCGTGGGCCACCACGCCGCCCTGCAATTGGCCGGTATACCCGGTGCTCAATGAATCATGTCGCACACCCAACCCTATCTGGGTGTAACGCGGCATGGCATTCACGCGGGCGTGAACAGCCTGTGTACGGCTCGCCTGCTCACGCGCAACCCCCACTTCATAGTTCACATAGTCGTTGACCCGATCGCTGAAGGCGGTCCCAAGATCGAACCTGTCGCCCCGCCGACTGGCATACGAGGTGACGCGGCGATCCCCACCGAACGGCACGGTGACCTGCAACCGAAGCGAAAGCCCCTTATCCGACACATCGCTGCGCTCGTCTCGAACGGTGTTCTTGACCTTGCGCGGTCGAGAGCCGCCCACCCGGGAATCCGCAATCAAAGCCACCTGGGTGCCATTGAACTGCTGGTTCCATGAGGCAAAGACGTGTTCGGCGGAGCGATCATCAAATTGCGAGCTGCGGGAATAACTGACGGAAAAGCCTCCCAGGGACGGGGCGACCCAACTCAAACCTACCGTGTATTGGTCCTTGAAGCGGGCATCCCGCTGGTCACGCCGCGTCGACTGCCCCACTTCCAGTACTTCGCGATAATCCCGCGTCTGGGTAGTGGCACTCGACGTCATTTCAATGCCGGCGAACAGCGGACTTCCCACGGTGACTGAGCTGCGAGCCCCGGTAACTTCGTCCCGGCCATCGCGAGACAGGTTCTGGCGCACGCCAACCGAAAGGTGCTGGAAAAAAACACTGCTCCACACGCCACCCGCCGCCTGGTATTCGTCGGTACTCAACAGGCCGAATCCCAGTGACGAGTTGCGCCCCAATCCCCAGGTCCCACTGCCCATCGCCACGACCGGAGGCTCCCCGGCACCCGGATTTGCCCCGCGCACCTTGCCCAGGGAGAAGTAATAACCGGGCTCTATCGGTACCGCCCCCGCAAAGGACGCGGCAGGGACGGTGAACCCATGCCTGCCACCGCGAGTGCCAATGACACTGACCTCAAGATCGCTGGTGCCATTGAGTATGGGTAATCCGGTCAACGTGAACGGGCCTTCCGGTACCAGTGTGGTATGGATCAACACCCCGGCCTGGCGCACCTCGACCCGGGATGGGCTCTGGGCCAAACCTTCGACCACCACGCTGCTGCCACCCGGGCTGCGCGATTGGCCATCCGGCGAAAGCTGGAAACCCGACAGCTGTAACCCACCGAACACCGGGTTGTTGCTGGAAATCTGCCCGACCTGGAAGGTCGACTTCAGGGGCGCGAAATCGCGCTGGGCGTAGGCATTCACATGCTCGCTGCTGCGCTTGCCGTTATCGGAGACAAAGAATTGGCGGCTTCGGACGATCCAGTTGCCGATATTGAATCCCGCCTCGGTGTAGGCCGAAACCGAGCGGGAAGAGCCGCTGTTGAAGCGCTCTTCGAATCCCTGCACATCGTAATTGAACAAGGCTGCCGTGCCGCCCTGGGAGAAACTGCCGACATCCCATTCGGCCTCGCGCATTGACTGAGTAGGCACCACCAGCGATACCTCATCGCTGCCGGGGCGCAACTTGACGATGGTCGCGGGGTAAGCACCGAGAAAGTCATGACACGCCTGGTCGGGCGCGATACCCGGCCGAATAATCGCGGCTGGCAACCGCAACCCGGCCTTGTCCAGCAGGACCGGGGTAAAACACAACTGCCCCTGGTAGTCGAAGCGTGCCTCCACCAGGCCCAATGAGGTGCCGTTGACCTGCAGCCCCACCACGTGCACGCCCTCGCGGAATCGCGCAGCACTGCGAAAATAATGGGCAACCTTCGGGTCGATCCCGTTCGCCGACAAGACCGCCAGATCAAAACCCGATCCGAGCTCCAGCGCGTAGGCGGGAAGGCTCCACAGCGTTGCCAGGCCGATACAAGTCCGGGAAACCGAGGTTCGAATGGGTCGTACAGAGAGGCTCCAATCGTTTGCATGGGTAGCATTTCTCATAGACCGCTCAACCCGCCTCGACAACAACGGAGGCTTCGTAGGCGGTTGCCGAATACCCGTAGACCGTCGCCGGTTGAATCTCGACACCACTGACCTGGGCCACCGCCTCTTCGATGCGGGTCGATAACACTTCGCCAGGCAGGATATAGGTGCGCGGCAATATCGCCGGGTGCCTCGACGGCAGCAAGTGTACCTCCAGCCCCATCCGGACCACGTAGGCACTGTCGTTATGAACCGTCAGCCGATTTCCCCGCAGCTTCCACTTCAGCAACTTCCATGGCTCCTGATGCCGCGGCAAGCCCTGGGGATGCAGGATCAGCGGTAAGTCCTGTCGAATGGTCACTCCAATGGTCGAGCGCCCTTCGGCGCGCGCCTGCGGAATACCTTCAAAGGTGACACGCTTCAATCGCTGGGTCTTGAGCGGCTGCTTCAAGGTACTGATAAACCGCACAAGTTGTGTTTCGCCCGGTTCGACACGGGCGATAGGAGGCGTAACGATCAAGAGTGTCTCCGGATCTTCCGGGACGTTTTGAATGACTGTGTGAAGTAAAGCAGGGCCAGCGTCCGTATTTTTTACGTTGATCGTCGCTTCACCGTTCTCTTCATAAAGAATAACAACGGATGTTTCCGGCTCCATTCCATCCGCTCTTACACTGCCAGAAACTAAAAAATAAAGATTCGCACACCAGAACAGAGCATTAACTGTATTTAAAAGACGACTCATCGAACTCTACCCGCAACCAGATAACGCACCGTTGACAATCACGAAATACCTATACGCATATAAAGAGCCAGCACGAAGCCACGGTGCGCGACCGCCTGCTAAATGCTGGCCATGTTTATAGAGTTAGATTCGAGTTACTACCAAAGTAGCAGCTCCATTCAATTGAATATCCCTGCTGAGATCCAGTGCATCGCCGCGATTGATCACAGCCTTGACTACGAGAGTGCCGGTAACGGAAGAGACCGCGGCTGGAGTTGTGTTGTTATTACGGCTCCAGGAGTGCTGGTAAGGAGATTTTTCGACCTTGCCGTCACTGGTGCTCCAGGCACCGCCGGAGCTTGTCCTTCTAAGCGGGTACAGCGTAGCGCCGACAGTGGTCAAGGTGGCGAGCCTGATCGAATAGCCACCGGTATTCCTGGTTCCGACCGCGCCAAGGCCAAAGTTGTGGTTGTCGGTGAAGCCGGTTCCCAGGATCCCCCTTACGACACTGTTTGTTTGTGAGTCAGTAACGGACAGTGCCATCTGGGCAGCCGCCGCACCACAGTTGACGTTTAACGGCAGCGACTTTTCCGGCAGAGGATAGAAAGAGGTCAGCGGAATGCTCGACGCATTGATCGTACCGTAATCAACGGTGCCGCCTGTGGCGCCGAGGTTTACCGTGCATGCAGCTGGTTTAATGGTTCCGGTGACTCTCAGGTTCCCGGCACCACTTGTATTTGCTTGAGCACCCATGCTTACCGCCAGGCCAACGACCACTATTGCCAAACCAAATGTTCTGTTCATGTTCATCCTGTCACTGAAGTTCTCAGGTGCATGTGGTTCGCCGGGCTATTCCATGCCCAACTGCTATCAACCTTGATAGGCAAACTACAAATAGTTAACACCACGGCTTAATTGCCGAGTGACAGTCTCTCTCGTAAACACCCGAAGAAAGAATGAGACGACGCCTGAACTAGTGTCAGAGCGGTAAAAAAACAATGTCCCCTTAGATCATCCTTGCAGTAGTCCTGACTTAATTATCGACTGGAACAAATAACCCAGCCATGTAGGCATATTCAGGAAGCCTATTAAAGCTGGAGATTTCCGTTACTCCACTTGCCCTACGGAACAATCGCCAGGCGCATCAAGAATCCCCCTACATATCCTGCAGATTTTCCTCCAAGACACCGATGAGCGAATTCCGGAAGCACTACGCGTTGGCGTCAGCGGTTGATCGTGGCACGATGGCGAGGTTATCGACCGAGACCCCTTAACCATGCCGCAATCCCAAGCCAAGAATCTGTCCCTGATCGCCGCCATCGACCTGGGCTCCAACAGCTTTCACATGGTCGTGGCCAAGGCCCAGAACGGCGAAATCCGCATCCTTGAGCGGCTCGGCGAGAAAGTGCAACTGGCTGCCGGGATCGACGACGAGCGTCAGCTCAATGAAGAATCCATGCAGCGCGGGCTCGATTGCCTGAAGCGCTTTGCCCAACTGATCAACGGCATGCCCCCGGGCGCCGTGCGGATCGTCGGCACCAACGCCCTGCGCGAAGCCCGCAACCGGGGCGAGTTCATCCGCCGCGCCGAGGAGATCCTCGGGCACCCGGTAGAGGTCATCTCCGGCCGCGAGGAAGCGCGCCTGATCTACCTCGGCGTGTCCCACACCCTGGCCGACACTCCGGGCAAGCGCCTGGTGGCCGACATCGGCGGTGGCAGTACCGAATTCATTATTGGCCAGCGCTTCGAGCCGCTGCTGCGCGAAAGCCTGCAAATGGGCTGCGTCAGCTACACCCAGCGCTATTTCAAGGACGGCAAGATCACCCCGGCCCGCTACGCCCAGGCTTATACGGCGGCGCGGCTGGAGATCATGAGCATCGAGCACGCCCTGCACCGCCTGACCTGGGATGAGGCCATCGGTTCGTCCGGCACCATCCGCGCCATCGGCCTGGCCCTCAAGGCCGGCGGCCATGGCACTGGCGAGGTCAACGCCGAAGGCCTGGCCTGGCTCAAGCGCAAGCTGTTCAAGCTGGGGGATGCCGAGAAGATCGACTTCGAAGGCATCAAGCCTGATCGCCGCACCATTTTCCCGGCGGGCCTGGCGATTCTCGAAGCGATTTTCGACGCCCTCGAACTGCAACGCATGGACCACTGCGATGGCGCCCTGCGTGAAGGGGTGCTCTACGACCTGCTGGGCCGTCATCATCATGAAGACGTCCGTGAGCGCACCCTCAGCTCGTTGATGGAGCGTTACCACGTCGACCTGGAACAGGCGGCGCGGGTTGAACGCAAGGCGCTGCATGCTTTCGACCAGGTCGCAGCGGATTGGGACCTGGAAGACGGCGTGTGGCGTGAACTGCTGGGCTGGGCGGCCAAGGTCCATGAAGTGGGGCTGGACATCGCCCACTACCATTACCACAAGCACGGCGCCTACCTGATTGAGCACTCGGACCTGGCGGGTTTCTCCCGTGAAGACCAGCAGATGCTCGCGCTGCTGGTACGCGGCCACCGCCGCAACATCCCCCGGGACAAGTTTGCCGAGTTCGGTGCCGAGGGCATCAAGCTGATTCGCCTGTGCGCGCTGCTGCGGTTTGCGATCCTGTTCCACCACATCCGTGGTACCCAGGAAATGCCGCAAGTGGTCCTGCGGGCCAATGCCGACAGCCTGGACGTGGTATTCCCGAAGAACTGGCTGGATGAAAACCAGCTGACCCAGGCGGATTTCGCCCAGGAAGCCGAGTGGCTGACGCGGGTTGGGTTCACGCTGAACGTGCGCTGATATGAGTGAGTGACGCGGAGCGTCACAGGATGTATTCCCACGCAGAGCGTGGGAACAATCCAACGCCACAAAACAAATGTGGGAGCGGGCTTGCTCGCGAAGGCGGAGTGTCAGTCAACAGATTCATCGACTGATCCACCGCTTTCGCGAGCAAGCCCGCTCCCACATTTTTGACCGCGTCGGTTTTTAGTTCACCGTCAGAATCGGGCTGCCCAGCTTCTCCAGCAACGTCGCCTGGGCGCTGCGCGGGTTCTGGTTGCCGGTCGGGGTGTTGCGCACGTAGCGCCCGTCCGACTGCAGGCTCCAGCTGTGGGTGTTATCGGTGAGATAACTTTCCAGCTCCTTCTTGACCCGCATGATCAGTTTCTTGCCTTCCACCGGGAAGCAGGTCTCCACGCGTTTGTCGAGGTTGCGCTCCATCCAGTCGGCACTGGAGAGGAACATCTGCTCCTCGCCGCCATTGAGGAAGTAGAACACCCGCGTGTGCTCCAGGAAGCGCCCGATGATCGAACGCACGTGGATGTTATGGGATACCCCGGCGATGCCCGGCCGCAGGCAGCACATGCCACGCACCACCAAATCGATACGCACACCCGACTGGCTGGCCTTGTACAGCGCGCGGATGATCTTCGGATCGGTCAGCGAGTTGAACTTGGCGATGATGTGCGCCGGCTTGCCTTCGAGGGCGAACTGGGTCTCGCGGGCAATCATGTCGAGCATGCCCTTCTTCAGGGTGAACGGCGCGTGCAGCAGTTTCTTCATGCGCAGGGTCTTGCCCATGCCGATCAACTGGCTGAACAGCTTGCCGACGTCTTCACACAAGGCGTCGTCGGAGGTCAGGAGGCTGTAGTCGGTGTAGAGCTTGGCGTTGCCGGCGTGGTAGTTGCCGGTGCCCAAGTGGGCGTAGCGCACGATCTCACCGGCTTCGCGGCGCAGAATCAGCATCATCTTGGCGTGGGTCTTGAAGCCGACCACGCCGTAGATCACCACCGCACCGGCCGCCTGCAGGCGGCTGGCCAGTTGCAGGTTGGACTCTTCGTCGAACCGCGCCCGCAGTTCGATCACCGCCGTCACTTCCTTGCCGTTACGCGCGGCGTCTACCAGCGCATCGACGATTTCGGAGTTGGCGCCGGAGCGGTACAGGGTTTGGCGCACAGCCAGCACGTGCGGGTCCTTGGCGGCCTGGCGCAGCAGGTCGACCACCGGGGTGAAGGACTCGAACGGGTGCAGCAGCAGAATGTCCTGCTTGCTCACCACACTGAAGATGTTCTCGCTGTTTTGCAGCAGTTTCGGGATCTGCGGGGTGAACGGCGTGTATTGCAGCTCCGGGTGGCTGTCCAGGCCAGTAATGCTGAACAGGCGCGTCAGGTTCACCGGGCCATTGACCTGGTACAGCTCGGTCTCGCTCAGGTTGAACTGCTTGAGCAGGTAGTCGGACAGGTGTTTCGGACAAGTGTCCGCCACTTCCAGGCGCACCGCATCACCGTAGCGACGGGAGAACAGCTCGCCGCGCAGGGCGCGGGCCAAGTCTTCGACGTCTTCGGAGTCCAGCGCCAGGTCGGCGTTACGGGTCAGGCGGAACTGGTAGCAGCCCTTGACCTTCATGCCCTGGAACAGGTCATCGGCGTGGGCGTGGATCATCGACGAAAGGAATACATAGTTATCGCCAGCGCCCCCCACCTCTTCCGGTACCTTGATGATCCGTGGCAACAGGCGCGGTGCCGGAATGATCGCAAGGCCCGAGTCGCGACCGAAGGCATCGATACCTTCCAGCTCGACGATGAAGTTCAGGCTCTTGTTCACCAGCAGCGGGAACGGGTGCGTCGGGTCGAGGCCGATGGGGGTGATGATCGGCGAGATTTCGTCGCGGAAGTAGCGGCGCACCCAGGTCTTGATCTTGGTGGTCCAGTGCCGGCGCCGGATGAAGCGCACGTGATGCTTTTCCAGTTCCGGCAGCAGGATGTCATTGAGGATCGCGTATTGGCGGTCCACGTGGCCGTGTACCAGCTCGCTGATGCGGGCCAGGGCCTGATGCGGTTGCAGGCCGTCGGCACCGGCTTGTTCACGGGCGAACGTGATCTGCTTCTTCAGGCCGGCGACACGGATCTCGAAGAACTCGTCCAGGTTGCTGGAGAAGATCAGCAGGAATTTCAGCCGCTCCAGCAACGGATAGGACTCATCCAGTGCCTGTTCCAGCACGCGGATGTTGAATTGCAGTTGTGACAGCTCGCGATGGATGTACAGGCTGCTGTCATCCAGGTTGGTAACCGCAACCACCGGTACCGGCGCGGCAGCGGGCGCTTCGGCCACCACGGCAGGCGGGGCCGGCTCCAGCTCCGGCGGGGTCTCGGTAGCTTGTTCGACCACCGGGTGAGCGTCTTTTACGGCAACTTCTGTGAGTCCTTCGGTATTCATCGAGTGTTCCTGTGAGGGCTAGTGTTGCTCTCTAAGCAATTGGGCAGCGCGGGCGGCGAAGTAAGTCAGGATGCCATCGGCACCCGCGCGTTTAAAGGCAGTCAGGGATTCAAGGATCACCCCTTCACTCAACCAACCATTCTGGATCGCGGCCATGTGCATGGCGTATTCACCGCTGACCTGATAGACAAAGGTCGGCACCTTGAATTCCTCTTTGACCCGATAAAGGATGTCGAGGTACGGCATCCCGGGCTTGACCATCACCATGTCGGCGCCTTCGGCCAGGTCCGCGGCCACTTCGTGCAGGGCTTCGTGGCTGTTGGCCGGGTCCATCTGGTACGAGGCCTTGTTGGCCTTGCCCAGGTTCAGCGCCGAACCCACCGCATCGCGGAACGGGCCGTAATAGGCGCTGGCGTACTTGGCCGAGTAGGCCATGATGCGCACGTTGACGTGGCCGGCCAGCTCCAGGGCTTCGCGAATCGCCTGGATGCGACCGTCCATCATGTCCGAGGGGGCCACCACCTGGGCGCCCGCTGCGGCGTGGGACAAGGCCTGTTTTACCAGCGCATCAACGGTGATGTCGTTCTGAACATAGCCTTCTTCGTCGAGAATGCCATCCTGCCCGTGGGTGGTGAACGGGTCCAGCGCCACATCGGTAATCACCCCCAGCTCCGGAAAGCGTTCACGCAAGGCGCGGGTGGCGCGCTGGGCGATGCCGTCGGGGTTCCAGGCTTCGGCGGCGTCCAGGGACTTGAGCCCGGACGGCGTGACCGGGAACAGCGCCAGCGCCGGAATCCCCAGTTCAACCCAGCTCGCGGCCTCTTCGAGCAGCAAATCAATGGTCAAGCGCTCCACACCCGGCATCGACGCCACCGCTTCCCGACGATTTTCACCGTCCAGCACAAACACCGGCAGGATCAGATCATTCACCGTCAGCACGTTTTCACGCACCAGGCGCCGGGAAAAATCATCACGACGGTTGCGACGCAGACGAGTGGCGGGAAACAGGCGGTTGGCGGGGGTAAAGCTCACGGCAGACTCCTGAGCCCGGCTTGACGGGCGAGCGTGACAGTTATAAGCGGCCATTATGACGAAGGAATTACAGTTGTGGTTAGCTCATGCGCCGTAAGGCAACCGGCGTGCGACCTGTAGTCGCATTCGTCGTTTATGTAGGAATTGTTCACTTCGTGACACATCTCGATACTTTCATGAATGTTCACGAAGGCGTAGGCTGCGCGTTCATTTCGCCAGCACCCAGACCATGCTTCAACAATTTCTGCATGACTTCGGCTACTTTGCGCTGTTCCTAGGCACCTTCTTCGAAGGCGAAACCATCCTGGTTCTCGCAGGCTTCCTGGCGTTCCGTGGATACATGGATATCAACCTGGTGGTGGTCGTTGCCTTTTTCGGCAGCTACGCCGGCGACCAGTTGTGGTACTTCCTGGGACGCAAGCACGGCCGCAAACTGTTGGCGCGCAAGCCGCGCTGGCAACTGCTGGGCGACAAGGCCCTGGAGCATATTCGCAAGCACCCGGACATCTGGGTGCTGAGCTTCCGGTTTGTCTACGGTTTGCGCACGGTGATGCCAGTGGCCATTGGTTTGTCGGGCTACCCGCCGGGTCGCTACCTGTTGCTCAACGGGATTGGCGCCGCCGTGTGGGCCGCTGCGCTGGGCGCTGCGGCTTACCATTTCGGCGCGGTACTGGAAGGCATGCTGGGCAGCGTCAAGAAATACGAGCTGTGGGTGCTGGGCGCACTGCTGGTGCTGGGCCTGGGCTTGTGGATTCGCCGGCGCGTCAAGAACGCCCGCCTGACCCGCGAAGCCTGTGCCGCCGAGAAGGTTCGCCTGGCGGCCGGCGAACCTGAAAAAGCCGAAAAGCCTACGACGCCAGTCGAGTAAGCCGGTCTCTGCAACAGTAGAGGCCGATGCCGCTGAGCAAGCTGTAACTGACCAGGCCCAGCCAGCCCAACGCGCTGGCCGGCCACAGCCCCACCAGCGGCGCCAGCCACACCAAAGGCACATTCAGTGCCAGGCGCAGCAGTTCAGCCTTCAACGCCCACGGGCGGTTCTCCAGCGCCACCCCCAGGGTAAACAACCCCAATGCCATCGCGCTCCAGCCCAACACCAGGGCAGCGGTCGGCAAGCCCTCGCCGAAATTCATCAGGTAGCTGCCAAAACCCACGTACGCGGCAAACTGCAGCGCGATGTAAATCTGTTGGCGCCCATCCAGCGGCACCTCGAACTTGCGAAACTGGCTCAAGTCCGGCTTGGCCATCGGGTACTTTGCCGCCACATCCGCCGGGCGCCAACCGGTGCGCATGAACCAGATCCGCAGCTTGTCCCACCCACTTTCGGTGCGCCGTGCATCACTCCACAGCTGCGCATAAAACTGCAGGTTGGCCCACAGCGGGTTCCAGCTGGCCAAGGGCGTGGTCACGCCAAAGATTACCGGCTCGTTATCGTCTTCTTCCTGGAAGGAGCCAAACAGGCGGTCCCAAATAATGAACACCCCGCCGTAGTTGCGATCCATGTAGAGAGCGTTCTGTGCATGGTGGGCCCGATGATTGGATGGCGTGACGAAGAACCACTCGTACCAGCCGAGCTTCGGCACATGCCGCGTATGCACCCAGAATTGATACAACAGGTTGAGGGACGCCACGCTGATAAACACCACCAGCGGCACGCCCAACACGGCCAGCGGCAAGTAGAAGATCCAGCTCAGCAGGAAGCCGGTGCTGGTCTGGCGCAAGGCGGTGCTGAGGTTGTAGTCCTCGCTCTGGTGGTGCACGGAATGCGCGGCCCAGAGGATGTTGCGCTCATGGCCCATGCGATGCAGCCAGTAGTAGCAGAAGTCATAGAACACAAAGGCGAACACCCAGGTCCAGACGCTCTGGGCCGACAGCTCGATGATCGCCAGGTGCTTGAGGGCGAAGGCGTAGGTGAGGATGCCCACCCCTTTGGTCAGCAGCCCTGTGGTGGTGGACAGCACGCCGGTGCTGAGGCTGTTGATGGCGTCGGCCACCCGGTAGTTGCGTTGGCCGCGCCGGTAGTCGGCCAGCAGCTCGACCACGATCAAGGCAATGAAAAACGGTACCGCGTAAGGGACGAAGTCCATGGGCAAGTCCGGTCAATTATTGTTACATCTAGAGTAGGTGTAGCGGCTGGATATCCCATTGGCAATGAGTGACAAATGAGTAGACATTTAACGCCATGAATCAGGAGAAATGCCCATGAGCAAAAAGATTGCAGTGATCCTTTCCGGCTGTGGCGTGTACGACGGTGCCGAGGTTCATGAAAGCGTGATCACCCTGCTGCGCCTGGACCAGCGCGGCGCCGAGGTGCAGTGTTTTGCGCCGAACATTGCCCAGTTGCATGTGATCAACCACCTGACGGGGGAGGAGATGCCCGAGTCGCGCAATGTGCTGGTGGAGTCGGCGCGCATTGCCCGTGGCGAGGTGAAGGACATTCGTGAGGCCAACGCCGAGGATTTCGACGCACTGATCGTGCCCGGGGGGTTTGGCGCGGCGAAGAACCTGTCGAACTTTGCCGTGGAAGGCGCCGGGTGCAGCGTCAACCCGCAGGTGCTGGAACTGGCCGAGGCGTTTGCCGAAGCGGGCAAGCCCGTCGGGCTGATCTGCATCTCGCCGGCGCTGGCAGCGAAGATCTATGGCCCAGGCGTGACCTGCACCATCGGCAATGACGCCGACACCGCAGCCGCCATGGACAAGATGGGCGCCACCCACCAGGAATGCGCGGTCGACGACATCGTCGAAGACAAGGCGCGCAAGCTGGTGAGTACCCCGGCCTACATGCTGGGCAAACGCATCAGCGAAGTGGCGTCAGGCATCAACAAGCTGGTGGACCGGGTGCTGGAACTGACCCACGAGAACGATTAGGCCTTCATCAGCCGGGTCAGAATCCGATCCAGCGAATTGGCAAACGCCTGCTTGTCCTTGTCCCCATGGGGCGGCGGGCCACCGCCCATCTGCCCCTGCTCCCGCAGATCGGTGAACAGGTTACGCACCGCCAGCCGCTCGCTCATGTTCTGCGGGCTGAACTCCTTGCCTCGTGGGTCGAGCGCAGCCACGCCATTCTTCACCAAGCGGTCGGCCAACGGCACATCGCTGCAGATCACCAGGTCACCGGGCACGGCGTGCTCCACCAGGTAGTCATCGGCCGCGTCCGGGCCGCTGGGCACCACGATCAACTTCACGCACGAGAAGCTCGGCTTGATCTGGCTCTGCCCGGCCACCAGCACCACTTCGAACTGGCGCTTGAGGGCGAACTTCACCACCTGATCCTTGGCCGCCCGGGGGCAGGCGTCTGCATCGATCCACACGCGCATGGTTAAGCCACCACCCGGCGCTTTTCAGCGAGCCGGCTGCGACCGTACAGCACCACAATCGCCAGGATCGCCACAGCCTGGGCGCTCAGGGAATAGGCATCGGCGTGAATGCCCAGCCAGTCGAAGTCAAAGAACGCGACCGGCCGGGTGCCGAAGATCCCGGCTTCCTGCAACGCCTTGACGCCATGCCCGGCGAATACCACCGACAGCGCGCACAGCAACGCCGCGTTTATGCCGAAGAACAGCGCCAGCGGCAGTTTCGCCGAGCCCCGCAGAATCACCCAGGCCAGGCCCACCAACAGCACCAGCGCCGTGGCGCCACCGGCCAATACCGCGTTGTGCCCGGCAGGGCCGGCCTGCAACCACAGGGTTTCGTAGAACAGGATCACTTCGAACAGCTCGCGGTACACCGAGAAGAACGCCAGCATCGCAAAACCGAAGCGCCCGCCACCGCCTACCAGACTGCTCTTGATGTAGTCCTGCCAGGCGGCCGCGTGACGGCGGTCGTGCATCCACACCCCGAGCCACAGCACCATCACGCTGGCAAACAGCGCCGTGCAGCCTTCCAGCAACTCGCGCTGGGCGCCGCTGACGTCGATCACATAAGCCGCCAACGCCCACGTCGCCAAGCCGGCCAACAGCGCCAGGCCCCAGCCGACGTTGACGCTGCGCACCGCCGATTGCTGGCCGGTGTTACGCAGGAACGCGAGAATCGCCGCCAGCACCAGGATCGCTTCCAGGCCTTCGCGCAGCAGGATCAGCAAACCGGAGATGTAGCTCAGGGACCAGCTCAAGCCATCGCTGCCCAGCAGGCCGGCGGACTCGGTGAGCTTGCCCTTGGCCACATCCAGGCGCTGCTGCACTTGCTCGATCGGCAAGCCGTCCTGCAATGACTGCCGGTAGGCCATCAGGGCCTTTTCGGTTTCCTTGCGCACGTTGGCATCAACGTTATCGAGGGAGCTTTCAACCAGCTCGAAACCTTCCAGGTAGGCGGCTACCGACAGGTCGTAGGCCTGCTCGTGCTCGCCATTGCGGAACGCGGCGAGGCTTTTGTCGAGGGTGGCCGCGGTGTAATCAAGCAACTGCGCCGGGCCACGCTTGACCTGCGGCGGTTGGGCGCGCTGGGCGCGGAAGGTGGCAACTGCGCCGGGACCTTCGGCAGCCAGCACTTCGTTGGGGGTCTGGCGCGCGAGGTCGGCGAGGTTGAAGGACTTTTCACTGTTCGCGGCAGCCGGGTCGGCGGTGAAGCCGGCGATATAGGTCGCCAGGTCCCAGCGCTGGCGGTCGTCCAGTTGATCGGCAAACGACGGCATGTCGGTGCCTTCCACGCCCAGACCCAGGGTGTTGTAGATCGCGTAGAGGCTCAAGCGATCGAGGCGTGCAGCGTCCCGCAGGTTGGCGGGCGGCGGCGTCATGCCCACGCTTGCGGGGCCATCGCCGGCGCCTGTGGCGCCGTGGCACACCGAGCAGTTCTGCGCGTACAGCGGCGCACCGCGCGTCGGATCGGGGGTAATGGCCGGGGCCTGGCTGACTTCATAGGCCACTGCCAACTTGGCGCCCAATTGCCGGGCCTGGTGCGCAACCACCGCGCCGTCCTGATGGGCCGTTACGGCGGCCAGCAGTTCATCCACGCCTTTGATCAGTTCGGCGCGCTCGGGCTTTTCCGGTAGATCGGCCACAAGCCCCTGCAACACCCCGAGAAACTCTACCTGTTCACGGTATTCGGAATCATCGATAACCTTGCCCGCCTCCACCGTCGGCGGGTAGTCCGCACCGATGTAATCCAGTAAATGCAGGGCCTGCGGGGCGCCCTCGGCAGTCGCAGCCAGCAGGTTGAAGCTGCACGACATCAACGCCGGCAGCACCAGCCAGGCAAGAAAACGGAAGGGGGCAATCATGAATGAATCTCAAAGGGAAATACGAAGTAACACATTGTCAAACCTTAAGGGGTTTGACTCAAGGCGTTAGTGATTCGGGGATGGGGATAACGACACTGAGGTAGTGGCATCCGAGCTAAAAATCGGATCCAAAAGGCCATTGTTTTGCCAGTAATGCAGCTTATAATGCCGCGCCTTCGTTATTTCGAAATGGCATTTCAGCTCCTCTTTTTATGAGGAATTGGCCGGATCGCAACTCGTTCCTGCCATTGGTGATTCGGCCCGACCAGCACATTCGGCCGATTACGTTCAGGGAAGAAGCTCTTCGATGGCATCTCGCGCCTTTACCTCGCTCGCGCTCGCGGCAGTGACCTTGCTGTCCGGTTGTTCGATGTTTCGCAGCTACGACACCGAGCTGCAAGCCACCAATCAGCAGTTGGCCACCGGCAACGTCGACGCCGCGCTGACGCTGCTTGAGAAGAACAACACCGGCGACGACAAGGACCTTCTCTACTACTTCGAAAAGGGTGAGTTGCTGCGCGCCAAGGGCGACCTGACCGGCAGCCAGGTCGCCTGGCGCAGCGCCGACCTGCAAGTCTACAAGTGGGAAGAGTCGGTCAAGTTCGACACCGACAAGTACCTCGCGCAGTTCGGCGCCTTCCTGGTCAATGACAAGGTCCGCCGTTACGAAGGCTACGACTACGAAAAGGTCATGCTAACCACCCAGATGGCCCTCAACCTGCTGGCGCTGAATGACTTCGACGGTGCCCGCACCGAGATCAAGAAGACCCACGAACGCGAAGCGGTGATTGCGGACCTGCGGGACAAGGAATACCTCAAGAGCGAAAACGAGGCCGAGCGCCAGGGCATCGCGACCCAGTTCAAGGACCTGCGCGGCTACCCGGTGGAAAGCCTCAACGCCCCTGAAGTGGTAGGCCTGAAGAACAGCTACCAGAGCGCTTTCAGCCACTACCTGGCCGGCTTCGTCTACGAAGCCCTGGGCGAAAAAGACCTGGCCGCACCGGGTTATCGCAAGGCCGCCGAACTGCGCCCCAACACACCGCTGCTGGAACAGGCCCTGCTCGACCTGGACAAATCCAAGGTCGGTGCGGACGAGACTGACGTGCTGATCGTGGTGCAAAGCGGCCTGGCGCCGGCCCGCGACTCGATTCGCCTGCCGTTGCCGATCCCCATCGACGGCCACCTGGTGATCACGCCACTGTCGTTCCCGGTGATCAAGCCCGACACCTCGACCGCGCCCTTCGCCCAGATCGGTGTCGACGGCCGGCAACAGAACCTCACTGCCCTCAACAGCACCACCGCCATGTCCCGCCGCGCCCTGCGGGATGACATGCCGGGGATCATCCTGCGCACCACCGTGCGCGCCGTCACTCGCGGCATCACCCAGAACAACCTGAACAAGACCAACCCGATGGCGGGCCTGGTACTCGGTATTGCCTCGGCCGTCACCGAAGGCGCCGACACCCGCACCTGGCGCACCCTGCCGGACATGACCCAGGTGACACGCCTGCGCCTCAAGCACGGCGAGCACCAGGTCAGCCTGCCCAACGCCCTGGGCGGCACGCTGGTGACGGTCAAGGCCGATCAGCGCTACCAGGTGATCACCCTGCGCGTGGTCGGCAACCAGGTCTTCGCCGGCGGTCTTGCAGCCCACGTGGTGCAGAACAATCCGCCCCAGGCCGTCGCCACTCTCAAACAACCTTAAGGAGCACGCTATGCGTCATTTCATCCTCGGCGCCCTGGCGCTGATCCTGCTGGCCGGTTGCGCCACCCCGCCACCGCCGGAACCCGGAAGCGCCGCGAGCAAGATCGTGGTGATGGGCAAATTCAAGGGCATCGCCGTCGGCGCCATCCGGGTCGCCCGGGAAAACGGCTTCCTGACCGCCAAGGTGCAGTTGAGCAACATCACCAGCAGCAACCAGATGATGTATTACCGCTTCGCCTGGCTGGGTGCCGACGGTTTCCCGGTGGGTGATGAAGAGACCTGGAAGGTGCTGAACCTCTACGCAAACCAGGCGACCTTCCTGCCGGCCATCGCCAACCTGCCCCAGGCTGCCGACTTCCGCCTTGAAGTGAAGACGCCTTGATCCACCCACTCATTCAGTTTCAGAGAGACATCCCCATGTTTGCACGCTTCTCGTTCCTCGCCGTGGTGGCCGTCCTGGCCAGCGGCTGCGCCAACACCTCGCCAGTCCTGGGCGGTAAAAACATCAGCTACGGCGACAGCAAGGCCGTGGAACTGGTGACCAACGAGTTCGGCTCCACCGACCTGCAGATGATCGCCGAAAGCATGACCCGCTCCCTGGCCCAGTCCGGCATCCTGCAAGGCCGCCCGGTGGTGCAGGTGTATGACGTGAAGAACAAGACCAGCGAGTACATCGATACCCGCGAGATCACCACGTCGATCAAGACCCAGCTGATGAAGACCGGCACCGCCCGCTTCGCCAGCGACAACACTGACATGCAAAGCCAGGTCGACCAGCTGAAGCTGCAGAACCAGAGCGGCCTGTACAAGAAGTCGACCGTCAGCAAGACCGGCAACATGGTCGCCGCCAAGTACCGCCTGGAAGGCTCCATCAGCTCCATCGTCAAGCGCAGCTCGGACTACAAGGACGTGTTCTACAAGTTCAGCCTGCAACTGGTCGACGTCGAAAGCGGCCTGGCCGAATGGATGGACGAAAAAGAAATCCGCAAGACCACGGAGCGCTAAGCAATGCGTGCATGGATCGGCATGATCGGCCTGCTGTGCGCCTTTGGCGCCTCGGCCGCACCGAAGATCGCGGTAACCGACCTGGCCTACGAGGCTCGCGTGGAGGAGTACATCCACCAGGTCGCGGCCAGCAATAATTTCCAGGCCAGCGCCTACAACGCCAGCGGCGCCTCGAGCTACAGCGAATACGAAAGTCGTACCAGCTACATCGAGCAGACTGAGCTGCGCAAGTTCAGCGGCGACATCAAGGGGGAAATCCTCAAGTCGCGGCAGTTCCAGCTGGTGCAGGGCACGCCTTACACCGCGGACGCCAAGGGCGATGTGTATGACGTGATCAAGCGGATCAAGGCCGGTAACTTCAAGGGTGCGGACTACGTGCTGTTCGGCACCTTGTCGGACATCGACTTCACCCAGGACATCAACGCGCTGGACCACACCAACAGCTACTCGGCGGTGCTGGGCCTGACGCTGGTGGCGGATTTCAGCCTGATCAACACCCGCACCTTTGAGATCACCTCGGCGTTTACCGCCATGGGCGAAGGCCAGGACACCAAGCTGGTGAACAACCGTGACGTGCGCGTGAGCCTGAACCGGCCTCGCGTGGTGCGGGAAGTGTCGAAGGCATTGGGCGAGGATGTGGCGCGGCAGTTGGCCGAACAACTCGGCGGTGGTTATCAGGAAGCACCTGGACAGCCTGCATTGCGCAATAACCTGCCACGGGATGAAGCGCCGAAGATCCTGCGCTGAACGAAAATCCCGCTACCGACATAAAACCAATGTGGGAGCGGGCTTGCTCGCGAATGCGGTGGATCAGTCAATACATCTGGTGACTGACACTGCGCATTCGCGAGCAAGCCCGCTCCCACATTTTTTGATCCGGTTTCGTCAGTTACGCCGTTGCGCGATGCAGACTTGCGAGAAAGCCCGCCGCACCAACAAACAACCCGGCAAACGTACGGTTCATGCGTTTCTGCTGCTTCGGTGTGCGCAACAGGCGCAACACTTTCGACGCCAGCCCGGTGTAGCCGGCCATCACGATCATGTCCACGCAGATCATGGTCGCGCCCAGGATCAGGTATTGGTTCAGCAGCGGCGCCTGCGGGTTCACGAACTGCGGCAGCACCGCCAGCATGAACACCAGGGCCTTGGGGTTGCTGGCGTTGACCAGGAACCCGCGGAACATCATCGCCATCGGCTTGCCGATCGGGCGAATCGCCGCGTCATCGCTCAGGTCGGTTGGCAGCGCGCGCCATTGCTTGATGGCCAGGTACACCAGGTACGCTACGCCAAACCATTTGATCGCATAAAACGCGGTGGAGGATGCGGCAAGAATCGCCCCCAGGCCGCCAGCGACCACGGCGATTTGCATCGCCAGGCCCAATTGCAGGCCCAGGGCATTCCAGTAACCACGCAGGAAACCGTATTGCAGGCCGCTGGACATCGACGCAATGGCACCGGCGCCAGGGGAAAGACTGATGATCCAACTGGCCAGGAAAAAGGCCAGCCATGTGTCGAGCGCCATTACACACCTCAGAGCTTAGTTTGCTGAATGTTTCTAAACTAACGCTGCCGGCTGAGAAATGGCTAGAAAAATTTTGGGGTGCGCCTTTGTGGCGAGGGAGCTTGCTCCCGCTGGAGTGCGTAGCGCTCCCGGCTTTTTTTGGGGCTGCTACGCAGCCCAGCGGGAGCAAGCTCCCTCGCCACAGGTTAAGGCAGCACGTCGCTGCCGCGCCAACGGCGCACCGAGCGCTGGAAGAACAGGCTGTTGGGCACTTGCACCATGACACTGCCGGTACCGGCCTCTTCCACTTCGATCAGCGTGGTGTAGAGCAGGTTGATCGCCACCACCCGGCCTTTGACGCCGGGCTTGTCGACGGTGTCCACCAACTCGACCACATCGCCCAGGCGGAACGGCCCGACGGTGAAGATCAGGATGGCGCACAGCAGGTTGGACAACACCGACCACATGGCGAAGAACGCCACCGCGGCCACCGCCACAAAACCCGACAACGCTGTCCACAACACCGTGGCAGAGACGCCCAGGCGCTCCAGCACGAAGATCAGCGCGCTGCCCATGATCAGCCAGCGCAGGCCGCCGCGCAGCGGCATCAGCAACTGCGGCGGGAACGGATAACGTTCCCCCAGGCGGTTCAGGCATTTGGCGACGAAACGCTGGGCGAGATAGCCGGCCAGCAGGATCAGCAGAATCTGTACGGCCACCCAGACCGGCGCGATCCATTGGGCCGGCAGCGGCAGTTGCAGCGCTTCCATCAGGACAGCGCCTCCAGCTCCGCTTGCAAGGATTCCAGCAGTTCGAGGGCTTCCATCCAGGTCTCCTCCAACTGCGCTTCACGTACCTTGAGCTTGGCCTGTTCGGCCAGCAGGTCGCGCAATTCATCCTTGCGGGCCGGCTCGTAGACGGCGCTGTCACCCAGGCTGGTTTCGATCTTCGCCAGCTTCTCGTGGATCTTGCCCAATTCGGCTTCCAGCTTGTCCGCTTCACGCTTGTGCGGGGCCAGTTGCTGACGCAATGCAGCCGCGGCCTGGCGCTGGGCCTTCTTGTCGGTCTTGTCCGGGTTGACCGGCGTGTTGCTGACCGGCGCGTTGCGCAGGCGGTAGTCCGACAGCCAACGGGCATAGTCTTCCAGGTCGCCGTCGAATTCCTCGACCTTGCCGTCAGCCACCAGCAGGAAGTTATCCGTGGTGCTCTTGAGCAGGTGGCGATCGTGAGACACCACCAGTACCGCGCCGCTGAATTCCTGCAGGGCCATGGTCAACGCCAGGCGCATTTCCAGGTCGAGGTGGTTGGTCGGTTCGTCGAGCAGCAACAGGTTTGGCCGGTCCCAGGCGATCAGGGCCAGGGCCAGGCGGGCCTTTTCGCCACCGGAGAAATTCAGCACCGGCTCGTCAATGCGCGCACCACGGAAGTCGAAACCACCGAGGAAGTCCCGCAGGGTCTGTTCGCGTTCGGTCGGCGCCAGGCGCTGCAGGTGCAGCAGCGGGCTGGCCTTGGCGTCGAGGGAATCCAGCTGGTGCTGGGCGAAGTAGCCCACCACCAGGTTCTCACCGCGCACCAGGCGGCCGGCCAGGGGCTGCAATTCGCCCGAGAGGTTTTTGATCAATGTCGACTTGCCCGCGCCGTTGGGGCCGAGCAGGCCGATCCGCGCGCCAGGGGTGAGCTGCAACTTGACCTTCTCGAGGATGGTCTTGTCGCCATAGCCCAGGCGGGCATCGGAAAGGTCCAGCAACGGGCTGGAGATTTTCACCGACTCGCGGAACACAAAGTCGAACGGTGAATCGACGTGGGCCGCCGACAGTTCTTCCATGCGCTCCAGGGCCTTGATCCGGCTCTGGGCCTGACGGGCCTTGGTGGCCTGGGCCTTGAACCGGGCGATGTAGCTTTCCATGTGCGCGCGCTGCGCCTGCTGCTTCTCGTAGGCCTGCTGTTGCTGGGCCAGGCGTTCGGCACGGGCGCGTTCGAAGGCGCTGTAGCCACCGCGGTACAGGGTGATTTTCTTCTGGTCGACGTGGGCAATGTTGTCCACCACGGCGTCGAGGAAATCCCGGTCGTGGGAAATCAGCAGCAAGGTACCCGGGTAGCTTTTCAGGAAGTCTTCCAGCCACAGGATCGCATCGAGGTCCAAGTGGTTGGTCGGTTCATCGAGCAGCAACAGGTCCGAGGGGCACATCAGCGCCTGGGCCAGGTTCAGGCGCATGCGCCAGCCACCGGAGAAGTCGGCGACCGGGCGGTCCATCTGTTCGTTGGTAAAGCCAAGGCCGGCAAGCATCTTGCGCGCACGCGCGTCGGCGGTGTAGCCGTCGGCGCTGTCCAGTTCCGAGTGCAGGCGGGCCTGTGCGGCGCCGTCCTGGGCTTTCTCGGCCTCGGCGAGGTCGTGTTGCACCTGGCGCAGGCGCAGGTCGCCATCGAGCACGTAGTCGATCGCAATGCGGTCGAGGGTGTCGATCTCCTGGCGCATATGGGCGATGCGCCAGTCGGCCGGCAGCAGACAATCCCCGGAGTCGGGAGTCAGCTCACCCAGCAGCAAGGCGAACAACGTGGATTTGCCGGCGCCGTTGGCACCGATCAGGCCGGCTTTGTGACCGGCGTGCAGGGTCAGCTCGGCGTCTTCGAGAAGACGTTGCGGGCCACGCTGTAATGTTAGGCTTTGAAGTCGGATCATAATGGCGGCGGAGTCTACCAGCTTCGTTGGCCGCTGGCTTGGGTGTGAATATGTGCGCTGACCTGTGGAGCTTTGCCCTCTCGACTTACGCCCGCCCGGGCGTCGAGGACGCGTGCCTGCGCTTGCAGGCGCAAGGGGCTGATGTGTGCCTGGTGTTGTGCGGGTTGTGGCTGGAGCAGCGGGGTGTGGCGCCGGAAACGTCGCGCTTGCAGGCACTGCGGCAGATCGCCGGGCCGTGGCAGGCGGAGGTGGTCGGGCCGCTGCGGCAAGTACGCACGCAATGGCGGGCCATGGCGCAGCAGGATGCTGAGCTGGGAGCGTTACGGGAGCGGGTCAAGGCTTTGGAATTGGATGCAGAAAGGCTGCTGCTATCACGCCTGGAAGGTGTGGCGCAGCATTGGCCGATGGCCGAGGTGAATCATCAAGCATGGGTTGAAGGACTGGCGGCCGAAGCCGCCAACCTTGACCACGACGCGCTGCATCAACTGCGCGCCGCGGTTACCGGCACTTAGGAAGCGCTGGTTGGGGTGACGCTTGGCGCTGCCGGTGCAGGCGTGCTGCTGGCCGGAGCAGTTGGCGCTGTGGTGCTGGCAGCAGGTGCAGCCGGGGTCGCAGGCTTTGCAGCTGGAGTAGCTGGTTTGGCTGGTGCTGGCTTGGCGGCGGCTGGTTTGGCAGCTGGTTTGGCAGCAGCAGGTTTGGCGGCCGGCTTGGCAGCTGGTTTTGCTGCAGCAGGTTTAGCGGCCGGCTTGGCAGCTGGTTTTGCAGCAGCAGGTTTAGCGGCTGGCTTCGCAGCTGGTTTTGCAGCAGCTGGTTTAGTGGCTGGCTTCGCAGCTGGTTTTGCAGCAGCTGGTTTAGTGGCTGGCTTCGCAGCTGGTTTTGCAGCAGCAGTTTTAGCAGCTGGCTTCGCGGCAGGTTTTGCAGCAGCAGGTTTAGCGGCTGGTTTCGCAGCAGCGGTTTTAGCAGCTGGCTTCGCGGCTGGTTTCGCAGCAGCAGGTTTAGCGGCTGCCTTGGTAGCTGGTTTCGCAGCAGCAGTTTTAGCAGCTGGCTTCGCGGCTGGTTTCGCAGCAGCAGTTTTAGCCGCTGGCTTGGTAGCTGGTTTCGCAGCAGCAGTTTTAGCAGCTGGCTTCGCGGCTGGTTTCGCAGCAGCAGTTTTAGCCGCTGGCTTGGCAGCTGGTTTCGCAGCAGCAGTTTTAGCCGCTGGCTTGGCAGCTGGTTTCGCAGCAGCAGTTTTAGCGGCTGGCTTGGCAGCTGGTTTTGCAGCAGCAGTTTTAGCCGCCGGTTTGGCAGCCGATTTAGCCGGTGCTTTTGCCGCAGGCTTGGCCGCAGCTTTTGCAGGTGCCTTGGCAGCGACGGCCTTGCTGGCTGGTTTTTTCGCCGCGCTGGCTGCAACAGCTTTAGCCGGAGCACGGGTGCTCAGCACTTTGCCTACAGCTTCCTTCACACGACCAACACCCTGGGCCAATTTCAGGCTCTCGGAAGCATCACGCTTGAGTTGGGAAATGTAGGTGCGGGTTTCGGATTGACGATCCTTGAGGGCGTCGAGCAAGTCCTCAAGTTCTTTGACGGCGTCCTTGGCCTTGGCTTGTGCCTTGGCTTTGCCAGCGGTCGCTGCGCCTTGCAGTTTGGTGCGGGATTTGTGCAGTTTTTCCTGAGCTTTGCCGCGTTGTTTTTCAAGCTTGGCGAGCAACTTCTCAGCATCAGCCAAGGCTTGTGAACAGGCGCTTTCCAAATGTTCGAGCAGGCTGCCCGAAAGTTGTTGGAGCAAATGCAACGGGGTATTTACAGGCTTCTGTTTGGCCGACATGGTTTACCTCCTGGCTGACGTGGGTGCGGCTCATACTAGCCCTCTGCTCTTACCGCCGCTAGGGCATGTTGACAGTATCGATTGGCTTGCGTTGCACCGCACGAAAATTCTTATTGATATAACGAAAATCCACGCCACTTTTTAAGCATTCACACTGGCATAATCCATCGCACTTTCGGCTGGAGAACGCCCATGTCGCGTTACCTTTTTTTAGTGTTGAGCGTGGTGCTTTGCGTGGCCAACGCAAGCGAGAAATCCCCCTCCAAAGATGACCACGACCTGGCCTACAGCCTGGGCGCGAGCCTGGGTGAGCGCCTGCGCCAGGAGATGCCTGGGTTGCAGGTAGAGGCGCTGATCGACGGACTCAAACAGGCCTATCAAGGTAAGCCACTGGCCCTGGACGACACACGCATCGAACAGATCCTTGCCCAGCACGAAGCACAAAACGCGCCGGACAATCGAGCACCACAAAGTGAAAAGGCACTCGCTGCCGAGCAACAATTTTTAGCCAGTGAGAAATCCAAAAGTGGTGTGCGTGAATTGGCAGACGGCATCCTGCTGACCGAACTGACCCCTGGCAGCGGGAAGAAACCGGCGGCCGATGATCGCGTGCAAGTGAATTATGTTGGGCGGTTACCCGACGGGACCGTCTTCGACAAGAGCACACAACCTCAGTGGTTTCGCCTGGACAGTGTGATCAATGGCTGGCGCAGTGCGTTGCAACAGATGCCGGTGGGCGCGAAGTGGCGCCTGGTGATTCCATCCGACCAAGCCTATGGCGCTGATGGCGCAGGCGAACTGATCCCGCCTTATACGCCGCTGGTATTCGAGATCGAATTGCTCAACGCGGGCGCCTGAGCCCAAACGAAAAACGGTGCGCAATGCGCACCGTTTTCTTGTGTCGGGGGGAGTCAGGCCTTAGCCGTCAACTCTTCCTTGTGAGCGTTGTGCAGCACTTCGATCAGGCAATCTTCCAGCTCGAAACGCTCGTGAAGCAAACCACCCAGCTCTTTGAATTTTTCTGCAACGCACTGGCCGGCATCACACAGGTCGTTGAACGCCAGCAGCTTCTCGGTGATGACATCGATACGCGGGTAAATCGTCTCCGCCAAATCGAGGCCACGTTGATCGTCGAAAGCCTCGGCCTCTCTGGTCAACTGCTCGTAGATACCGAAGTGCCCCGCTGATACGTAGTCCACCAATACGCCGCAGAATTCCTGCAACGGCTTGCGGTTCTCGCTGAGCGCTTCGGGCTTGGCACCGAGAGCATCAAAGGCCCGAACCAGTTCGTGACGCGCTTTCAACCAACCATCGATCAGTTTGTGCACCCCACCCCAGCGTTCCTGAGCATTCTGACAACGTTCCAGCATGATGATCTCTCTTCCCTATAGGGGCGCCGCACGCTGCCCGCGCAACACTTCAAGGTTAAAGCGGCAACCGGGCAAAGGTGCATCGAACAGTCTGTTTCAATAACGCGTGCGGGCCAGATTATGCCCGCACGACTATGGCATCAAGGTACGCAGGAGAGAAAGTTCATACAAGTGTTTAATCCCTTCCTACAACCTGCGGTTACCTGTCAGTGCCGTGCAAGGCCAAAACGCTGGCTCAGCAGCAACCGCGAGAACTGCGCGATGCCAAGGATCAGCATCGCCACGAAGAACAGCAGGCTCCACTCGGGAATACTCAAGTCGAACAGCGTCCAGTTGATTTCCACGCAGTCGACGGTGCCCTTGAAGATCAAGGCCAACGTCTCTCTCAGCGACAGGTTCTCGATCATGGATTGAAGGCCGGGCCAACAGGCAGGCAACTGTTCCGGCGGCGTATTTTGCAGCAGCACCTGGCGTACGGCGGTAATGGCGCCCAGCACTGCACACCCCATGCTCGCCGCCCAATACAGGTAGATCCCGGACCGCTTCGGCCCATGAATCGCTGCCACGAGATTGATCAGCGTGAAGGCAGCCACAAGAATTCGTTGCACCTGGCACAGGAAACAAGGCCGCAAAAGCGCGGCGTATTCCAGGTAAAAGGACGCGCCCAGCGTCAGCGCACCAGCCAGGAACGCCAGGAGGAACAGGGAGCGTGAGGGGGCCAAAGACATTGTTTATCCGCAACGCAAGAGATAGGTAGTTACGGTAGAGGAAAGACCTTACCCCTTTCAATACGCGCCAGAGCAGACGATTCCGCGAGAGCGTAGGGATATCCCGTCAGAAGGCGAGCGATTAAACGCGCGTCTACGTAGGAGTTTACTACAAGCCGTATTGACTACAGCTATTGGGCGTTATTGAAGGGTTGGCCACCAGACAATTCTGAGGCAACCCTTACTCTGTTTCCTACTTCAAACCCGTGCCGGCACCGGCAGCGGTGACGCCAGCAAACGCTTGTCCAGCAAGCCCAGGCCTTCCTGGAACAACTGGTTGCTGCGCTCGGTGTCGCCCAACTGCGCCAGCAGGCGTGCCAGCTCGGCGCAGGCCTCAGGGTTGCGCTGCACCTGAAGGCTGCTTTCAAGGTAATCCCGCGCCTTGCCCCACAAGCTGTTTTGCAGGCACAGGCGCCCCAGGGTCAGCAGCAGGCTGGCATCGCCTGGATGGTCCTTGAGCCAGCCTTCGGCGAACTTCAACTGCTTCGCCGGATCGCTGCCACGCAGCAGCCCGTAGAGCCGGATCAGATGACTGTCGTACTCGCGCTTGAGGGCACCGCGCAGCACTTCTTCGGCCTTGGCGTCCGCGCCCAACTGGCGCAGTTGTTCGGCGTACGCCAGCACCAGTTGCGGCTCCTGGCGCTGGGCCGAAGTCAGTTGTTGCCAGGCCAGCTCCAGGGATTGCTGCCCGGCCTCGCCCTGCTCTTCGCGCTGGGCAGCCAGGGTCAGGTTCTCGCCCCAGGCGCGTCGCTCCAGGTCGGCCAACTCGGCAGGCGGCAACACCTTGTCCTTGCGCAACTCCGGCAACAGCCGGATTACCGAAGACCAATCGCCACGCTGTTGATACAGCCGCTGCAGTTGGCGCAATACCTGGACGTTATGCGGATGACGCTCATGCATGGCCTGCAGGGTGACCAGGGCGCCATCGGTGTCACCGCGGTCCATCTGCAACTGCGCATGACTCAAGGCTACCGCGAGTTCGGCCTGGGGCTGGCGCTCAAGCGCGCGTTCCAGCAGGCCATCCGCTTCCTCATAACGGCCCTGTTCGTTGGCCGCACGGGCCGCGCCGAGGTAGTAGAGCAATGGCTGGCGTTCGGCTTCGGCCGCACGGTGCAAGTGGCGCTCGGCACTGGCCCAGCGCCCTTCGGCGAGGTCCATCTGGCCCTGCTCGATGGCAACCTGGACCCGACGGCTGCGGTTGCGCCGCGACCACGGATTGACCACGCCACCCGAGGTCAGCACCAGGCCCAGCAGCACCCTGGCCAAATAGATCACCAGGCCGATGGCAAACAACGCCACCAGCGTCGACCACAGCCCCGACTCGTAATGCAGCACATGGGGATAGGTAATCAGCACGTAGCCGGTATGTTTCGAAATGCCCACGGCCAGTGCCAGGGCGATCGCAATCGCCAGCACCAGGATCACATAGAAGCGCTTCATCGGCTTTACTCCTGGGTCGCCGGCTTGCCAGCGGAAGCCTTGGCTTCCTCGGCAGACAGGTGGCGACGGTCAAGGTAAGCCTGCACGGCAGCCAGGCTCGCGGCCAGGTCCGGCGTGACCACCGAGACGGCCTTGGGCTCAAGCTCGGCAATACGGGCCAGCATGGCTTTGCTTTGCGGGTTGTCTTGATTGAAGTTGTCCTGCAACACGCTGCGAGCCTCGCCCAGGGATCGGCTGTACACCGCCGGCTCGCCGTTGAGCGCCGCCCATTGCGCCTGCTCAAGTGCAAGGCTCAGGGCCAGGCGCACCTGGTTCAGGCCTTGCCCTGCCAGGAGCGGGCGAATGTTGTCATCAGGATTGAAGTCGATGCGGAAATACCGCGAGATCTGCGCCCACCACTGACTCCAACGGCTGTCCGTGTCGGTGGTCGGACGCCCATCATTGGCCGCTTCAGGGAGTTGGTATTCCGGCGCGATGGCCGCCAACTGCACGACCTGATCGCGCAATGCCGCCAGTTGCAGGTACAGCCCGGTACGGTCGGGCTGTTCGATATTGCGCAACGCGGCGAGGCTCTTGGCCAACTGCTCACGGGCGGCGTAGGAGCCAGGGTCACTTTGTTCGCGGAGGATTTCGTCAGCGCCCTGGACCAGTGCCTGGGCACTGTTGATGTCCTGCAAGGCGGAAAGACGCAGGCTGGCCAGGCGGATCAAGTGCTCGGCCTCGGCCAGGCGCCAGTCCTGGCGGCTGGCCCCCAGCACGGTTTCCAGGCGCTGGCTCAGGTGTTGTTGATCACCCTGCAATTGCGCCACCAGCCGGCGACGCTCTTCCAGCTCATCGGCGCCGGGCAGTTGCCCCAGACGGGCCGACAGCTGCTGCTGGCTCTGCTTGAGGCTCTGGGATTGGTCGTCCAGGGTTTGCACTTGGCCCAGCTGTTGCTGGCTGCTCGCCTGCAGTGCGCGGACCTGCCAGATCCCCCAGCCACCGGCGGCAACGCCGGCGGCGCCGAGCAACAAGGCCACGATGGCCAGGCCGTTGCCACGGCGCGGGGCGGTGGTGACCGGTGTCTCAACAGGCGCATCAAGCGCGGGCTGAGCTTCATCTTTAGGCAAGGCTGTTTCGCTCACGTATCCATCCTTTGCGTATTAGAGAGTGGGAACGGAAACACTCCGTAACGCCACTAACAAAGCCGCGGCACTGGCGCCACGACAATCCACAACTTCTTTCGCGCCAGCGGCACGCGCCATCTCGGCGACTCGCGGGCTGGGCACGAACAACGGCAGCTGTGCCACCTGGGGCCAATCTGTACCGGCCAGCGCTTGCAGGTGTAAAAAACCCTGCCCACTGCTGACCACCACGCCGTTCAAGCGTTCCACGTTTATGCGCTGGGTCAGCGTTGCACGGTCGTAGTCCGGCAGGAAACGGCGATACAACTCCAGATAGTCGACACTAGCACCTTGCTCGCGTAAACGCTCAGCCAGCAGCTCTCGCCCGCCCTCGCCCCGCAGGATCAGCACCCGGGCGCAGGGCTTCGAGATAGCCTCGCGCAAGGCGACCAGTTCAAGCAAGGCTTCACTGTCGTCGCCGTCGTGGGGATAACTGACATCAAGGCCATGCTCGGCCAACACCTGCGCCGTAGCAGCGCCGACACTGAACCACGGTAACGCCGGCGGTTGCGGCCAGTGTTGAGCCAACAACTGCAAGCCCAGGCGCGCGGCCGGCTTGCTCACCACGATCACCGCGCAATAGCGGTCCAGCTCGCGAAAAACAGTCTGTTGTTCAGGCGTGACAGGCAGCGCTTCAATCTCCAGCAACGGCAGGCTGCTGCTGAAAACACCTTCTTCGGATAACGTCGCCGCCAGGGCCGCCGACTCCTCGGCAGGCCGCGTCAGCAGCACACGCCATTGCATCACTGCGGCCCGGCCTCGCCGTACACCGCTTGCAGAATGGCACCTGCGCCTTTTTCCAGCAGTTCCTCGGCGACCTTGATACCCAGGCTGGTGGCCTCGCTTTGCGGCCCGCGAATCTCTGCGGTGAGCAATAACCCACCACTCGGGTCGCCCACCAGGCCACGCAGCCAGAGGTTCTCGCCCTCAAGCACGGCGTAACAGGCGATCGGTACCTGGCAGCCACCGTTGAGGTGCTTGTTCAGGGCACGTTCGGCGGTGACGCGAATTTCGGTGTCCTGGTGATCCAGCGGCTTGAGCAGCGCATGAATTTCGCTGTCGGCGGTGCGGCATTCAATGCCCACAGCGCCCTGCCCGCCGGCCGGCAAGCTGTCTTCGACGCTGATGGCCGAGGTGATGCGGTCTTCAAAGCCCAAGCGGATCAAGCCGGCTGCCGCGAGAATGATCGCGTCATATTCACCGGCGTCGAGCTTGGCCAGGCGAGTATTGACGTTGCCCCGCAGGAAGCGGATTTGCAGGTCCGGGCGGCGGGTCAGCAACTGCGCCTGGCGACGCAGGCTGGAGGTGCCGACGACGCTGCCCAGCGGCAGCTCATCCAGGGAGGCGTAGGTATTGGAAACGAAGGCATCGCGGGGGTCTTCGCGCTCGCAGATGCAAAAAAGGCCCAGGCCTTCGGGGAAGTCCATGGGCACATCTTTCATAGAATGCACGGCGATGTCGGCTTCGTTCTCCAGCAGCGCGGTTTCCAGTTCCTTGACGAACAGGCCCTTGCCGCCGATTTTCGACAATGGCGAATCAAGCAGCTTGTCGCCGCGACTGACCATGGGCACCAGGGACACCTTCAGGCCAGGATGAGCCTGCTCAAGGCGTGCTTTGACGTATTCGGCCTGCCATAAGGCCAGGGCGCTTTTACGGGTGGCGATGCGGATTTCGCGAGAGGACATGGATCAATCCGTACTGAATAGATACGGCAGATAATAACAGCTCAGGCAAATGCGCTTTGATTTGAATCAGCAAGTGCGGGGCCTCCCTGGCCGCGTCGCACCGGGATATGGGCGGTGAAGCTCGCGTCAGCCCTCGGGCTAAAGCTGCTGCATCATCTTGCGCACGCCGGCGACATGGCGCCGGCTGACGATCAGGGCGTCGCCATTGAGGCCCTTCAGGAACAGCTGAAAGTGCCCAAGCGGCGTGCGCTGCAGACGCTCGATTCGCTCGCGGGCCACCAGCGCATTGCGGTGGATGCGCACAAAGCGGTCGCCAAATTCATCTTCCAACGCCTTGAGTGGCTCATCGAGCAGCACTTCACCAGCCTCGTGACGCAAGGTCACGTACTTGTGATCGGCGATGAAGTAGACCACCTGGTCCAGGGGAATCAACTCGATGCCCTTGCGGGTACGGGCGCTGATATGGCTACGCGGCCCGTTGCCGCCCTGGGCTGCGGGCTGGGTCAAGGCTGCCAGTTGGACACGATTGGGACGCTCGGCCTTTTTCAAGGCGCGAAGCAACGCATCGGCATTGATCGGCTTGACCAGGAAACTGGCGCCGCTGGCATCCAGGGCCTCGGAAGAGAACTCATCCTGGGAGGCGCACAGCACCACCGAAGGCGGCGATTCTCGCTCGCTCAGGCGGGCAGCCACCTGCAAGCCATCAAGGCCCGGCATGCGGATGTCGAGCAACACGACGTCCGGCTTGAGGCTGTCAATAAGGGCCAAGGCTTCCTCGCCACTGGTGGCGCTCGGCTCAAGGACATTGTAACCCTCGAGTTCACTGACCAAACGGCTCAGTCGCTCGCGGGCTTGGGGTTCGTCATCAACGATCAGGACATTCATATTGCGCTGGATTCCTGCGTGAGTCTCGCACAAGGATAGCGTAGACAGGTGCGGTGACTTCCGTCACGGCGATCCACGCTAAGACTAGCGCGAGCGGCAAAAAGTGCCCCGAGAGTGGCACCAATATTTACCCGGACCTGTTCAATCGCGCCCAAAGCCTGCTGCCTTCGGGCATCGTCGTAGGGTTTGCTGATACACAATACGAACACCCCCTCTCTAATGGATAGCCTGGAGTTCGACCTCATCGCCCGGCATTGGTGCAGTGCACCTTCTGTCAGCGCGAAGCTCTATCAGTGCAACTGTAGACGCTGGCGAAGACGATATTGCTCAATCGTCAAATATCGTTTCAATAAACACGCTTTGTTTGACCAAGGACCGCAAGTTTCCCCCCCGATCGGTCCTGGCTCCAGTCTCGTCCTGCGCGAGTCCGGGGGCAAGGCACTTAGCCATCTTGGAAACAAATAAAAATGCCCCGCCCCGGCATCGTCGCCTCCGGGGGCAACCCTGTTATTATCGGCGCCACACTTTCATGCCCTCTTTCCAGCAGATCACGAGCGAATCCATGAGCACCGACAAGACCAACCAGTCCTGGGGCGGCCGCTTCAGTGAACCCGTCGACGCCTTCGTCGCGCGCTTCACCGCCTCCGTCACTTTCGACCAGCGCCTCTACCGCCACGACATCATGGGCTCGATCGCCCACGCCACGATGCTGGCCAAGGTCGGCGTGCTGACCGACGCCGAGCGCGACAGCATCATCGACGGCCTGACCACCATCCGTGGCGAGATCGAAGCCGGCACCTTCGACTGGCGCGTCGACCTGGAAGACGTGCACATGAACATCGAGGCCCGCCTCACCGACCGCATCGGTGTGACCGGCAAGAAACTGCACACCGGTCGCAGCCGTAACGACCAGGTGGCTACCGATATCCGCCTGTGGCTGCGGGACGAGATCGACCTGATCCTGGCAGAAATCACCCGCCTGCAAAAAGGCCTGCTGGAGCAGGCAGAGCGTGAGTCCGGCACCATCATGCCCGGCTTCACCCACCTGCAGACCGCACAGCCTGTGACGTTCGGCCACCACCTGCTGGCCTGGTTCGAAATGCTCAGCCGCGACTACGAGCGCCTGGTGGACTGCCGCAAGCGCGCCAACCGCATGCCTCTGGGCAGCGCTGCACTGGCTGGCACCACCTACCCGATCGACCGCGAATACACCGCGCAGCTGCTGGGTTTCGACGCCGTGGGCGGCAACTCCCTGGACGGCGTGTCGGACCGTGACTTCGCCATCGAATTCTGCGCCGCGGCCAGCATTGCGATGATGCACTTGTCGCGCTTCTCCGAAGAGCTGGTGCTGTGGACCAGCGCGCAATTCCAGTTCATTGACCTGCCGGACCGCTTCTGCACCGGCAGCTCGATCATGCCGCAAAAGAAAAACCCCGACGTGCCGGAGCTGGTACGCGGCAAGAGCGGCCGTGTATTCGGTGCGCTGATGGGCCTGTTGACCCTGATGAAAGGCCAACCGCTGGCCTACAACAAGGACAACCAGGAAGACAAGGAACCGCTGTTCGACGCCGCCGATACCCTGCGCGACTCGTTGCGTGCCTTTGCCGACATGATCCCGGCGATCAAGCCCAAGCACGCCATCATGCGTGAAGCGGCCCTGCGCGGTTTCTCCACCGCCACAGACCTGGCGGATTACCTGGTACGCCGTGGCCTGCCGTTCCGCGACTGCCACGAGATCGTCGGGCATGCCGTGAAGTACGGCGTGGACACCGGCAAGGACCTGGCGGAAATGAGCCTGGAAGAACTGCGCCAGTTCAGCGACCAGATCGAGCAGGACGTGTTTGCGGTGCTGACCCTGGAAGGCTCGGTGAATGCCCGTAACCATGTCGGCGGGACTGCGCCGGCGCAGGTGAAGGCTGCCGTGGTTCGCGGCCAGGCATTGCTCGCCAGCCGCTAAAAGCTTCGCGAGCAAGCCCGCTCCCACATTCGACTGCATTCCAAAGGTGGAACTCGGTCAAATGTGGGAGCGGGCTTGCTCGCGAAAGCCTCATCACAAACACCCAAGATCTATTTCTTGGCAGCAATCATCGCCATAAACGCCGGCATCGCCGCTTCCTTGTCCGCCGCCACCCGCTGGGCATTCGGCAGCGCCTGCAAGCGCTCCATCAACGCCTTGGCCTTCGGCAACTCAGCCAACAGATCCAGCCCGAACAGCTTCCCGGCCACGGCACAGGCCAGGTCCACGCTGTACACAAAATACAAATCCGCAATCGTGAAGCTGTCTCCTGCCACATACGGCGCAAACTTCCCGTGCCGCCCCAGCGATGCGATCCCCAGCAATAACTCCGCCCTGGACTTTTCCTTGATCGCCTCCGGCACCGGCATTCCGAAAAACGCCTCGGCAAAACACGCCCGGGCCGGCAACTCGATGTACAGCTCGATTTCCCTGCACAACGCCAGCACCTGGGCGCGCTGGAACGGCTCGCTCGGCAGCAGCGATCGCCCGCCCTGGGTCTGTTCGAGGTATTCGAGGATCACGCTGGTTTCGTTGATAAACCCTTGCTCGACACCAAGCACCGGCACCTTGCCCCGGGGGCTCACGGCCAAGGCTTCAGGGGTCTGGCCTGCGTAGAACGGCACCTCTTCGAAGGGCAGCCCTTTCTCCAGCAGCGCCAGTTTGACCATGTTGTAGTAGTTGCTGACCGAAAATCCATAAAGCTTGAGCATCACAAAGCCTCCAGGCCGTGTACGGGGTTGGCAGCAGTGGTTATAGATCGGGAGGCCGCGCCTGGCCAGCAGCATCAGCCGAGTGAATGGGGGTAGACTGGCGCCCTTTCCTCCAGGAGCCTGCCATGAGCGAGCCAACCGATATCGACAACGACGAAGAAGAGTTCGCCGAGACCACCTTGATTGAAGCGATCGAAAACCAGATCGAAAGCGACAACCCGCCCGCCGCCAAGGCCACGTTCAACAAGCTGACCCTGGTGGGCTACGAGCGCGAAGACATCCTGCAAATGATGGCCCACGTCCTCGCCATCGAAATTGACGCGCTGCTCGAAGAAGATCGCGCCTTCAATACCGAATGGTATGAAACTGCGTTGCGTGCGCTGCCGGAGCTGCCGCCCGAGAAGCAATAAGCCTCACACCGCGCTGGCCAGCAAACTCTTGCTGGCCACAATCCTGCCCCACATCAACACCGCATGAGTTCCGACTGGACAGCTCGCCCAAGTGCGTTCACCTTATGGCTGCTAACGTCTAAAAATTCCTAGAAAGTCTGGAGTCCTTATGTCGTATACCCCTGAGTTGGTTGCCGAACTGGAAATCCTTGCACTCTTCAACCTGGGCAGCTCCCAGGAAGGTCTGAAAGTTCATCAGACTGCCGCTCCCACTGCCATTGCCGCCGCCCGGCGCCTGTTTGATAAAGACCTGATCGACCAGCCAGACGGTGGTTACCTCACCAGCCTCGGCCGGGACGCTGCCGAACACGCACAAAGCCTGCTGACTATTCTGACGACCGCCAAAGAAGCCGCCTGACACCTCGTATCGCCCACGGGATCCTCTCTTCACGGATTCCGCGGGCATTCCCGCGCCCGGGATAAAATTCCGGCGTCAAAAACAAATTCCCTCTAAACCTCCTACGCTACTGGCTGTAAACTCCCACACGGCCGCCCACGTCGGGCCCTGCGAGCCACCGAGTTCGACATGACCCGCACCCACGAAATCCGCCCCGACCTGGACGAAGGCATCGACCGCAAGGTGCTGGCCCAGTTACGCGCGCGGTTTCTGGCCCTGAATGAAGGCCGCATGGCCCGGGCCGTCGAAGGGCTGACGCCACGCCAGCAAAGCGTGTTGACCCTGCTGCCGCTGTTTTTCCACGTGAATCACCCGCTGTTGCCGGGCTATGTGTCGGGCAGCACGCCGGCCGGCCTGTCGAATTTTGAACCCGACGCGCAAGCCTTGGCCGAGGCCCAGCGCCTGACCCGCACGTTTTCCTACAAGCCCCGCCACGGCAACCCACCGCGGCCGATTCATGGCCTGTTCCTGATGGGCAGCCTGGGCACCCTGGCCCAGGCCGATCAAAGTGATATGGACGTGTGGGTCTGCCATGCGGCCGATCTCAGCGAGAACGAGCTGGCCGAGTTGCGCAAGAAATGCCAACTGCTCGAAACCTGGGCCCTGAGCATGGGCGCCGAGGCGCACTTCTTCCTGATCGAGCCGACGCGGTTTATCCAGGGCGAGCGCGACACCCAACTGAGTTCAGAAGACTGCGGCACCAGCCAGCATTACCTGCTGCTGGACGAGTTCTACCGCACCGCCATCTGGCTGGCCGGGCGCACGCCGATCTGGTGGCTGGTGCCGGTGTACGAAGAAACCCGCTATGCCGACTTCACCCACGCGCTGATTTCCAAACGCTTTATTCGCGCCGATGAAACCCTCGACCTGGGCCACCTGGCGCACATCCCGCCGGGTGAATTTATCGGTGCCGGCTTGTGGCAGTTGTTCAAGGGCATCGAATCGCCCTACAAATCAGTACTGAAACTCCTGCTGACCGAGGTCTACGCCAGCGAGCACCCGAAGGTGCAGTGCCTGAGCCTGCGCTTCAAGCGCGCTGTGTTTGCCAATCAGCTGGACCTGGACGAACTGGACCCGTACATCGTCGTCTACCGCCGGATCGAGGAGTACCTCAAGGCCCGTAATGAGCCGGAGCGCCTGGAACTGGTGCGGCGCAGCCTGTACCTGAAGGTCAACCGCAAGCTCAGCGCGGGCCAGCGCACCGGGTGGCAGCGTTTGCTGCTGGAGCGCCTGGCCAGCGAATGGGGTTGGGACCAGCGCCAACTGGCCCTGCTGGACAGCCGCAGCCAATGGAAAGTCCGCCAGGTGGCCTCCGAACGCCGGGCGCTGGTCAACGAGCTGAACTACAGCTATCGCTTCCTGACCCAGTTTGCCCGCACCGAACAGACCGTCAGCCTGATCAACAAGCGCGACCTCAATGTGCTGGGCCGGCGCCTGTACGCCGCCTTCGAGCGCAAGGCCGGCAAGGTCGAATTCATCAACCCCGGCATTGCGCCCGATCTTGCCGAAGACACCCTGACCCTGGTGCAGTCGCCCAACCGCAAAGAGCCCGGCCAGCATCATTGGGGCTTGTACAACGGCAGCCTGACCGCTCTGGAATGGGAGCACTTCGCGCCGATCAAGCGCAGCCGCGATTTGCTGGAAATGCTCACCTGGTGCCACCGCAACGGCGTGATCGACAGCAGTACCCGCCTGGCGCTGCATCCCGGCAGCAGTGACATGACCGAATTCGAGCTGTTCAACCTGCTGGGCAGCCTGCAACAAACCGTCGTCCTGCCCCTGGCCAGCGTCGATGAAGACCGCCTGCTGCGCTCGGCAGTGCCCGAGGAAGTGCTGCTGCTGATCAACGTCGGCGTCGACCCGCTCAAGCATCATCGCGACCTGAACATCCTGATGACCACCGAGCGCACCGACTCCCTGAGTTACGCGGGCGTACGGGAAAACCTGGTGCTGACCCTGGACCAGGTCACGCTCAACAGTTGGAACGAGGTGATGGTCAGCCGCTATGACGGCCCCCACGCGCTGCTCGATTGCCTGCGCGACTACCTCAATCAGCTACCGCCCAATCACTTGCCGCGCTTGCGGGTGCGCTGTTTCTGCCACAACCGCGCGCAGTTCATTGCCCAGCGCGTGGAAGAAATCTTCGACACTGCGCAAAACCTGATGCTGAGTCAGGAAAACCACCGCTACCTGGTGCAGGTGCAGCAGCACTACCACGTGATGGAACTGACACCCGGCCAGGCCAACCATGTGTCACTGGCGACCCAGGACGCGCTGATCGCCTACCTGAGTGAGGAACTGGCCAGCTACAGCCCGCTGCACCTGGACACCATGGCCCTGGAAGACCACGACCTGGCGCTGCTGCTGCCCATGGGCCTGCCCGACTGTGTGCAGGTGTTCTACCGGATCAACGACGGAGTTGCCGAGCTGTACGTGCTGGATGAGTTCAACGCGCTCTGGCAGCAGCGCCTGCCGTTCCACGACGAGCAAAGCCTGTTGGTGCCATTGCAACGCTTCCTGCAGTCGATCATTTATCGCCGCGACGCGCTGCTGCCGCTGGACCCGCAACAGCCCTTCGGCGCGGTGCAAATCCTGTATTACCAGCTGTTGCCGTCAGGCAGCGGCCGTGCACGGCGGGCCGAACCGCGCCCAGCGCCGCAAACCCCGGCCAACAAGCCGTTCTACGACGTGCAGGCGATTATCGGCAAGGCAGCACCGGGCCAGGTGGGGATCACCTTGTACTGCAATCAACGGGAGTTTTCCGAGCTGGAATTTGGCGACCAACTGTTTGCGGTGGTCGCCCAGCAAATCGTCGGGCAACGCCGGGAAGCCGAGCGTTACCGCTGCTACATCACCGATCTGGACCTGTCCGGCCTGCTCGGTGATGTTCAAAGCCCGAGCAATCTGTACCTGCGCTACAAGGCTGATCTGGAACTGGCGCTCAATGAAGCGCTGAACCAGGTTTAGAGAGGAAAGGCGCCACCGTCTTTCGGCTGGCCTTCGACGCCGAGCAATTCAAGCTTGAGGGTCTTGCCACCCGGTGCTGGCCAGTCGATGTGCTGGCCGACTTGCAGGCCCAGCAATGCACTGCCCACCGGCGCCAGGATCGAGATTTTGCCTTCGTCGGCGTTCGCGTCCTTGGGGTAGACCAGGGTCAGGTGATAGTCCTTGCCACTGCCTTGTTCACGGCAATGCACGCTGGAGTTCATGGTCACGACAGATGCAGGCACTTCATCGTGGCCAACCACTTCTTCGGCGCGGTCGAGTTCGTGTTGCAGGGCTTCAACGCCCGGCGACGCCTCGCCGACACGGTCGATCAGTTGCTCAAGACGCTGCACGTCAAGACGGGTGAGGATGATGGAAGGTGCGGTCATGATTCAGGCAGACTCCTTTTTTCTGCACAAAAAAGCAAAACCCCGCCAGGAAAAGGCGGGGTTCTCACGGACCTCGATGAGTTGAGGTGTATCCGGACACTACCACAGCACAATAAATAAACAAGACGGCCTCAGGCGCAGGTCCTGCGCTGCTCGGCCTGGGCGACGATCACGCGGCGTCGCGCATCGTCGGCGGAGCGCCATTCGCGGATGTCTTCCACATGACGGAAGCAACCGAGGCAGACTTTGTGCTCATCCAGCCGACATAAACTGATACAAGGTGACGGCACCGCCGGGCTGACATTGCTGAACAGCGGCTTGGGCGGGCGTACGGGAACGGGCTGCGTCACGATCAGATCTCGTCGAAGTCCAGCTCGACGCCGGCTTGTTCCTGGGTGAGGCGCGCGAGCATTTCGCTCAGCAGCTCATCGGTGGTGTCGTGGGTCCAGCGTTTTTCTTCTTCATCGTAATCGAAGTGAAAGCCACCGGAACGCGCCGCCAGCCATAGCTGACGCAGGGGCTCCTGGCGGCTGAAAATCAATTGGGTGCCATTTTCAAACTTGACGGTGAGCACACCGGCCGAGTTCTCCAGGTCCACATCCAGACCGCTGTCGTCGAAAATATCCTCCAGCGCTTGCTGGGTCGCATCCACCAGGTCGTGAAAACGCGCTTCGGTCAAACTCATTGTGGGAACCTCGAAAAGTGTCTGGTCTCGCTCAAGCGCCGCACAATACGGACGCGCCATCATGATTGCAAAGGATACCGATTTCATTACCCACAGCCGTGTGAATTATCCTCGATTGGTGTAAGCACAATCGCGACAAACTCGGCAAAGCCCCGCCGGACGGGTATTTCGGCGCATAGGCAATCCGGCGGGTGGTCGGTATACTCGGGCGCAATTAATGCATATTCAAGGATTTCGCCATGAAGCGCCTGATCTCTTCCCTTGCTGCGCTCGTCGCGGTCGCTTGCCTCGTTAGTGCCTGTGGTCAAAAAGGCCCGCTGTATCTGCCCGATGACAGCAAAGACCCGAATGAACAGGCGCAATCGTCGCAAACCAAAGCGCACAAGCACGACACCTACTAAGGGAACATCATGGACGCTTTTAACTACCGGGACGGCGAGCTGTTCGCGGAAGGTGTCGCGCTGTCCGCCATCGCCGAGCGCTTTGGTACCCCGACCTACGTGTACTCCCGTGCCCACATCGAAGCGCAATACCGCTCCTTTGCCGATGCGCTGGAAGGCACGCCGAGCCTGGTGTGCTTCGCCGTAAAAGCCAACTCCAACCTGGGTGTACTCAATGTCCTGGCGCGCCTGGGCGCCGGTTTCGACATCGTGTCCCGGGGCGAGCTTGAGCGTGTACTGGCCGCCGGCGGCAAGGCTGACAAAATTGTGTTCTCCGGTGTCGGCAAGAGCCGCGAAGACATGCGCCGCGCCCTGGAAGTTGGCGTGCACTGCTTCAACGTCGAATCCACCGACGAGCTGGAGCGCCTGCAAGTGGTGGCCGCCGAGATGGGCGTTCGCGCGCCGATCTCCCTGCGGGTCAACCCGGACGTCGACGCCGGCACTCACCCGTACATTTCCACCGGTCTCAAAGAGAACAAGTTCGGCATCGCCATTGCCGACGCCGAGGACGTGTACATCCGCGCCGCGCAGTTGCCGAACCTGGAAGTCTTGGGTGTCGACTGCCATATCGGCTCGCAACTGACCAGCCTGCCACCGTTCCTCGACGCCCTCGACCGCCTGCTGGCGCTGGTCGACCGCCTCGGCGAGTGCGGCATCTACCTGCACCACATCGACCTCGGTGGCGGCGTGGGTGTGCGTTATCGCGATGAAGAGCCGCCGCTGGTGTCCGACTACATCAAGGCCGTGCGCGAGCGCCTCGAAGGCCGCGACCTGACGCTGATGTTCGAGCCGGGCCGCTACATCGTCGCCAACGCCGGCCTGCTGCTGACCCAGGTCGAGTACCTCAAGCACACCGAGCACAAGGATTTCGCCATCGTCGACGCGGCGATGAACGACCTGATCCGTCCGGCGCTGTACCAGGCCTGGATGAATGTGACGGCCGTCAAGCCACGCGCAGGCGAAGGCCGCAGCTACGATATCGTCGGCCCGATCTGCGAGACCGGCGACTTCCTGGCCAAGGAACGTCAGCTGGCCCTGGAAGAAGGCGACCTGCTGGCCGTGCATTCGGCCGGTGCCTATGGGTTTGTCATGAGCTCCAACTACAACACCCGCGGGCGTACCGCCGAGGTGCTGGTGGACGGTGATCAAGCGTTTGAAGTGCGTCGCCGCGAGACGGTAGCCGAGTTGTTTGCTGGCGAAAGCCTGCTGCCGGAGTAAGGTCATGTTGCTGCGTTTTACCAAGATGCACGGGCTGGGCAATGACTTCATGGTCCTCGACCTGGTCAGCCAGCACGCGCACATCCTGCCCAAGCACGCCAAGCTGTGGGGCGACCGGCACACCGGTGTCGGCTTCGACCAATTGTTGCTGGTGGAAGCGCCGAGTAACCCGGAAGTGGATTTCCGTTACCGGATCTTCAACTCCGATGGCTCCGAAGTGGAACAGTGCGGCAATGGTGCCCGCTGTTTCGCCCGTTTTGTCCTGGACAAGCGCCTGACCGCCAAGCGGCAGATTCGCGTCGAGACCAAAAGCGGCATCATCGAGCTGGATATTCGCAGCGACGGCCAGATCGGCGTCAACATGGGCGCGCCACGGCTGGTGCCGGCGGACATTCCGTTCCAGGCCACCGAGCAAGCCCTGAGCTATGCGGTGGATGTGGACGGCAAGACCGTCAACCTGGCTGCCGTGTCCATGGGCAACCCCCATGCCGTGCTGCGGGTGGATGACATCAACAGCGCACCGGTTCACGAACTGGGGCCGAAGATCGAAAACCACCCGCGCTTTCCGGCGCGGGTTAACGTGGGTTTCCTGCAGGTCATCGACCGTTCCCGTGCGCTCTTGCGCGTCTGGGAACGCGGTGCCGGCGAAACCCAGGCTTGCGGTACCGGCGCCTGCGCCGCTGCCGTGGCCGCGATCAGCCAGGGGTGGATGGATTCGCCGCTGCTGATCGACCTGCCCGGTGGACGCCTGTCCATCGAATGGGCAGGCCCCGGCCAACCGGTGAAAATGACCGGCCCGGCCACCCGCGTCTACGAAGGACAGGTCCGTCTATGAGTGAGCAAATCTAATGACTGATAAGCCTCAAGTACCCGCGCAAGCATCCCCAAGCGAAAGTCTGGAGGCCGCAGCCGTTGCGGCGTATCTGGAGGCTAACCCGGACTTCTTCGTCGAACACGAAGAACTGCTGCCGGCCCTGCGTATTCCCCACCAGCGCGGCGATACCGTGTCGCTGGTGGAGCGGCAGATGAAGATCCTGCGCGAGCGCAATATCGAAATGCGCCATCGGCTCTCGCAGCTGATGGATGTGGCCCGCGACAACGACCGCCTGTTCGACAAGACTCGCCGCCTGGTCCTGACCCTGATGGACGCCGCCAGCCTGGAAGAAGCGGTGATCGCCGTCGAAGACAGCCTGCGCCAGGATTTCCAGGTGCCCTTTGTCAGCCTGATCCTGTTCAGCGACAACCCGATGCCGGTGGGTCGCTGGGTCAGCGGCAGCGATGCCCAGACCGCGATTGGCGGCCTGCTGTCCGAAGGCAAGACCATCAGCGGCACCTTGCGCGAGCATGAGCTGGACTTCCTGTTTGGCGCCGAGCAGCGCCAGCAGATCGGCTCCACCGCCGTGGTTGCCCTCAGTCATCAAGGTTTGCATGGCGTGCTGGCCATCGCCAGCCGTGATCCACAGCATTACAAAAGCTCGGTGGGCACGCTGTTCCTGAGCTACATCGCCGAAGTGCTGGGCCGCGTCCTGCCACGCTTCACCAGCGCATTGCGCGCGGTGCGCTAGCCATGGAACGACAACTGGACGCCTACTGCGCTCACCTGCGCAGCGAGCGCCAGGTGTCGCCGCATACCCTGGAAGCCTACCGGCGGGACTTGAACAAGGTCCTGGCGTTCTGCGAGAAACAACACATCGGCAGCTGGAAGGCCCTGGACATCCAGGGTCTGCGCAGCCTGATCGCCCGCCTGCACCAGCAAGGCCAATCCTCCCGCAGCCTGGCGCGCCTGTTATCGGCGGTACGCGGCCTCTATCAGTACCTGAACCGCGAAGGCCTGTGCGACCACGACCCGGCCAACGGCCTGGCGCCGCCCAAGGGTGAACGCCGCCTGCCCAAGACCCTCGACACGGATCGCGCCCTGCAATTGCTCGATGGCGCCGTGGAGGACGACTTCCTGGCCCATCGCGACCAGGCAATCCTCGAACTCTTCTACTCCTCGGGCCTGCGCCTGTCGGAACTGACCGGGCTTAACCTCGATCAACTGGACCTGGCGGATGGCCTGGTGCAAGTGCTCGGCAAAGGCAGCAAGACCCGCGTATTACCCGTGGGCAAGAAGGCCCGCGAAGCCTTGCTGCTATGGCTGCCGCTGCGCGCCCTGGCCAACCCGGCGGACGACGCGGTGTTTATCAGCCAGCAAGGCCGGCGTCTCGGGCCCCGGGCCATACAAGTGCGGGTCAAGGCCGCCGGCGAGCGCGAGCTGGGGCAGAACCTGCACCCGCACATGCTCCGGCACTCCTTTGCCAGCCACTTGCTGGAGTCCTCCCAAGACCTGCGTGCGGTGCAGGAACTGCTGGGCCACTCCGACATCAAGACCACCCAGATCTACACCCACCTGGACTTCCAGCACCTGGCAACGGTGTACGACAGCGCCCATCCACGGGCCAAACGCATTAAGGGCAGTGACTCATGAGCATCAAGCTGATCACCTTCGACCTGGACGATACGCTCTGGGATAACGTGCCGGTCATCATCAGCGCCGAGGCATCGATGCGCGAGTGGCTGGCGACCCACGCCACCAAGGTGGGCGACTTGCCCCTGGAGAAGTTTGCCAGCCTGCGCCAGCAGGTGCTGGAGCGTCATCCCGAGCTGAAATATCGCATCAGCGTGTTGCGTCACAAGGTGCTGCAATACGCCTTCGAGGAAGCCGGGTACCCGCTGCCGGAAGCGGCGCAAATGGCGGATGTGTGCTTTGAAGCGTTCATCCATGCCCGGCATCAACTCACCGTATTCCCCGAAGCGGAACCGATGCTGCAAGCACTGCGCCGCGACTATCTGCTGGGGGTGATTACCAACGGTAATGCCGATGTGCAACGTGTGGGGTTGGCGGACTACTTCCACTTTGCACTCCGGGCTGAAGACATTGGTATTGCCAAGCCGGATGCGCGGTTGTTTCAGGAAGCCTTGCAGCGCGGTGGCGTAGCGCCGGGCGCGGCAGTGCATGTGGGTGACCATCCAGGGGATGACATTGCCGGTGCGCAGCAGGCGGGGCTGCGGGCGGTGTGGTTCAACCCGGCAGGCAAGGCCTGGGAGGCCGAGAAATTGCCGGATGCCGAGATTCGCAGCCTGACCGAGCTACCCGACGTGCTAGCCCGCTGGAACGCATAACCTGATGATGAAGGGCTTTTGTGGCGAGGGAGCTTGCTCCCGCTGGGCTGCGAAGCGGCCCCTGAACCAGCCACGACGGCCTTTCTGAAAGACCGCGTCGACCCAACCAGGGGCCGCTTCGCGCCCCAACGGGAGCAAGCTCCCTCGCCACACACGCTCTTCATCCTTGGATGGGTGTTGGCCCTGACCATTTTGTAGCGCCCATGAAAAAGCCCGCAGCGACGGCGGGCTTTTTCAGCAAGCAGACAGCAGGCCTTAGATAGGCCGGCTGCCGTACTTGTTATCCGGCTTCTTCGGTGGATCTGCCACCACGTTAGCCTCGACTTCCTGCACTTTGCCGCCTTTGGCGAGGAATTCTTCCATCGCCCGGGCCAGCGCATCGCGCTCTTTGTTCTTGGCTTCTACGCTCGGCAACTCGTCAACCGACACTGCAGCCTTGGCCTTGCCCTTGGCTGCCGGGACCGGTGCATCATCGCCACCGTCGTCGTCAGCCACGTCTTCGGCAGCCGCCTCAAGACCTTCCTCGGTTTCGTCGTCGTCGCCTACTTCGAGGTCGTCGTTTTCCAGATCATCGTCGCTCATGTTCTACCTCATGACTTGCGAAAAGCAGATTAGTTATAGCCCAGCTTCGCCGCCTGTCGACGGCCGCCGGAAAAAAATCAACATCCACCGGTTAACCAGTGGCTTATGCCCCATCACCGTGCAAGGTGGCGAGGACTTTACGAGCACCGCCATGATCACGGTGCTCGCCCAGATAAACACCTTGCCAGGTCCCCATCGCCAAGCGGCCGGCCCTTACCGGCAAACTCAGCTGACAGCCCAGCAGACTGGCCTTGAAGTGCGCCGGCAGATCATCCGGACCCTCGTCGTTGTGTTCATATCCCGCCGTGCCTTGCGGCACCAGCGCATTGAAAAAACGCTCGAAGTCACGGCGAACCGCCGGGTCGGCATTCTCGTTGACCGTCAACGAGGCCGAGGTGTGCTGCAGCCACAAATGCAACAGTCCCACCCGACAGGCCTTCAATTCAGGCAGGCCGGCGAGCAACTCGTCCGTCACCAGATGAAAGCCCCGGGGCTTGGCCCGCAGGGTTATCAGGGTCTGTTGCCACATACAGTTCTCCGCCTATCGGCGCGCATTCTAGCGCGCTCAGGGAAAAAACAAAGTGCCGAATACGCCTACATGCCTGTAAGACATTCGCACACTGAAAAGTGCAGTGCGGATCCCATCACAAAGTCGCAAAAAAACCCATACACCTTTAGCCACAGACAAACCCAAGGCAAAAAAATGCCCGGCAAGCCGGGCATCTTTTTTTCGCGTACTTACAAGTTGTAGCCGCGCTCGTTGTGTTGCGCCAGATCGAGGCCAACCGCCTCTTCTTCTTCGGTCACCCGCAGGCCCATCACCACGTCCAGCACCTTGAGGATGATGTACGTCACGATAGCGGTGTAGATGACGGTGAAGCCGACGCCTTTGGCCTGAACCCAGACCTGTGCGGCAATGTCGGTAGTAGCGGCGTTGAAGCCACCCATCGACGGTGCGGCGAACACGCCGGTCAGGATCGCGCCGAGGATACCGCCGATACCATGCACGCCGAAGGCGTCCAGGGAGTCGTCGTAGCCCAGTTTGCGTTTCAGGGTAGTGGCGCAGAAGAAGCACACCACACCGGCAGCCAGGCCGATCACCAGGGCACCCATCGGGCCCACGGTGCCAGCGGCTGGGGTGATTGCCACCAGGCCCGCAACCACACCCGAGGCGATGCCCAGTGCGCTTGGCTTACCGTGGGTGACCCACTCGGCGAACATCCAGCCCAGGGCCGCAGCAGCGGTAGCGATCTGGGTCACCAGCATCGCCATGCCGGCAGTGCCGTTGGCCGCAGCAGCGGAGCCCGCGTTGAAGCCGAACCAGCCGACCCACAGCATCGCCGCGCCCACCAGGGTGTAACCGAGGTTGTGCGGGGCCATTGGGGTGGTTGGGAAGCCTTTACGCTTGCCGAGTACCAGGCACGCTACCAGGCCGGCCACACCGGCGTTGATGTGCACCACGGTGCCGCCTGCGAAGTCGAGCACGCCCCAGTCGCCCAGCAACGAACCCGGACCGCCCCATACCATGTGGGCGATCGGTGCGTAGACCAGGGTGAACCAGACGCCCATGAAGATCAGCATCGCGGAGAACTTCATCCGCTCGGCGAATGCACCGACGATCAGCGCCGGGGTGATGATCGCGAAGGTCATCTGGAAGGTCACGAACACGGCCTCAGGGAACAACGCCGCCGGGCCGGTGATGCTGGCCGGGGTCACACCCGAGAGGAACAGTTTGGACAAGCCACCCACAAACGAGTTGAGGTTGACGACGCCTGCTTCCATACCGGTGGTGTCGAACGCCATGCTGTAGCCGTACACGAACCACAGGATGGTGATCAGGCCGGTGATGGCAAAGCACTGCATCATCACGGAAAGAATGTTTTTGGAGCGAACCATGCCGCCGTAGAACAGCGCGAGGCCTGGAATGGTCATGAACAGCACCAGCGCGGTGGACGTGAGCATCCACGCGGTGTCGCCGGAATTGAGGACTGGAGCAGGTACTGGGTCCGCCGCCATGGCCAGGGCCGGCATTACGAGGGACAACAGGGCTCCTAGCCCTGCGAATTTACGCAGAGTCATATTGTTTTCTCCTGGGGCGTTGGGGTTTGGCGGCTTAGATTGCGTCGGTATCGGTTTCGCCGGTACGGATGCGAATAGCCTGTTCCAGATTGACCACGAAGATCTTGCCGTCACCGATCTTGCCGGTGTTGGCGGCCTTGGTTATCGCCTCGATAACCCGGTCAAGATCCTTGTCGTCAATGGCGACATCAATCTTCACCTTTGGCAGGAAATCGACCACGTATTCCGCGCCGCGATACAGCTCGGTGTGACCCTTCTGCCGACCGAAGCCTTTGACCTCAGTAACGGTAATGCCCTGCACGCCGATCTCGGACAGTGACTCGCGTACATCGTCCAACTTGAACGGCTTGATGATGGCAGTGACTAGCTTCATGAAAACTCTCTCCCGAATTGGTGGACTTGCCCCAGGAAAACAAACCCGTCTCAAGTCTAAGCGCAGTGCCTGGCTTTGTAACGCTTCGTCGCCCTGGCATTTGCCATTGCGACGCTCGCTAACCACTGGTGACGAAACATGTACCGCTGGTCCGTCGGCGCACTGCATCGTCACAGCGACTGCATCAGTGCATGGGTCATGATCGTCTAAGCAGAAAGCTTGCCAGCTCCGTAAAAATCACTGAAATCAGTCCTTTGTTCGCCTGTGCCCACCTACCGGGCGCCACGACAGCGAAGATACGCACGAAAACGGTGCGCGACCGCCCGTCCTCATGCGCGAAAAGCGTGCGCCGCAGGGGCTGGAAAAGACTATAGACGCTGCGTGATACACTGCCGGCCAACAGATTTTCCGGACTATTTCCCATGCTCGCGCCCAAAGACCTCCTCGACGCCCTGAGCGGCCACGCCTCCCGCCTGTTCAGCAGCGACACGCCGCTGCCACGCAATGAAATTGAAAGCCAGTTCAAGGCACTGCTGCAAAGCGGTTTCAGCAAGCTGGACCTGGTAAGCCGGGAAGAGTTTGATAGCCAGATGGTGGTGCTGGCGCGCACTCGGGCGCGGTTGGAAAGCCTTGAGGCCAAGGTGGCGGAGCTGGAAGCGCGATTGACGCCTGCCGCCGAATAAGCCGGCCCAACCGGGGCAGGTTTCGCCTGTCCCCGTTAAACCGTTGCAACCCTCAGCTCACCCGCTGATACCCGCCGACAACCCCCTTCTTCGACAATACCCACTGCCACAGCTGGATATCCCGCGCGCGAAACGCCCCTGCACACGACAGCAGGTAATAGCGCCACATCCGGTAGAAACGCTGGCCAAAGGTGTCTGCGAAATCCGGCCACGCCAGTTCGAAGTTTTCGCACCAGGCCATCAGCGTCTTGTCGTAGTCGGCGCCAAAGTTGTGCAAATCCTCGGCAACAAATAACCCGTCCATGGCGTCGCCGATCTGCCCGATCGAAGGCAAATCACCGTTGGGAAAGATGTATTTGTCGATCCACGGATCCGGCGTGCTGTTGCGTTGGTTCTTGCCGATAGTGTGTAGCAGGAACAACCCATCGTCTTTCAGGCAGCGGTTGGCGACCTCCATATACGCCCGATGGTTCTTGCGCCCCACATGCTCGAACATGCCGACACTGGCGATATGGTCGAACTGCTCGTCGATATCCCGATAGTCCTGCAGACGAAACTCGATCGGCAGATGTGAATACTTGGCCCGCCCCCACTCCGCCTGCTCCTTGGAGATGGTCACGCCGACACACTCGACCCCGTAGTGCTCGGCCGCATGGCTCATGAAACTGCCCCAGCCACAGCCGATATCCAGCACGCGCATGCCCGGCTTGAGCCCCAGTTTTTTACAGATCAGGTCCAGCTTGGCGAACTGCGCCTGCTCCAGGGTGGTGGCATCTTTCCAGTAGCCACAGGTGTAGGTCATGCGCGAGTCGAGCATGCGCGCGTAGAAGTCATTGCCGAGGTCGTAATGTGCTTCGCCGACTTGCCAGGCGCGTTTCTTGTTTTGCAGGTTCAGCCAGCGGGAGCTGAACGCGTGAAACAACAAGGTGGCCGGGTTGGCCTGGTCGATCACGCCGGAGCGCATGAGGCGGAAAAAAAACTCATCCAGCGCCTCGGCGTCCCAGCCGCCATCCATGTAGTCTTCGCCAAGGCCCAGATTGCCCTTGGCCAGGGCGAGATCAAATGTGGCACTGTGGTGCAGTTGCATATCGGCAGCCGATGGCCCGTTGACCTCGATCTGCGCCTGCGCCAGCAACTCCTTAACGAAGCGCGCTCCCTGAGACATCTCATCAGAACCGGAAAAAGAATGACGCGTTTTGTTAAGCACAGTTGCTCTCCAGAAATAGCGTTGCCTTTGATTCATACACTGCGAGAAATCTGGCCATGGAAGCGTCTGGCAAGGCCCTTAAGGCGTCATGGAAGCGCTGGCTGGGAACAGATGTAACAAATCTTATCCAGCCATTTTTTAAAGATATAATGAATTAATATTATGAAAACCATGCAAAATTGGAATGCAAGATGGACATCCGGGCGCTCCGTTATTTCGTAGAAGTCGTCGACCAGCAGAGCTTTACCAAAGCCGCTGTGAAGCTGCACCTGACCCAGCCAACAGTCAGCAAGATGGTGCAGCAATTGGAGTCGAGCCTTGGCCTGAAGCTGCTCGACCGCATGGGAAAACGCTTCACCCTGACGGACGCCGGGGAAATTGTGCTCAAGCGCGCCAAGGAAATGATCGCGCTGCACGATGAAATGACGGTAGAGCTGCAAGACTTGCAGCATGTCGGGCGCGGCGCCCTGCGCATGGGGCTTTCGCCCTCTACCCACCTCGCACTGGCGCCGATTTTTGCGGAGTATCACGCCCGTTACCCGAAGATCGAACTGAAACTGTTCGAAAGCGGCGGCAATATCACCATCCAGGATCTGCGCCAGGGCACGCTGGAGTTCGGCACCATCCTGGACTCGCCGCGCGTGGCGGACATCTGGTCCGAATTCGAATCCATGCCCCTGTTCGAATCGCCACTGTGCCTGCTCGCGCCCCATGACTCTCCCTGGCAGGGACGCAGCTCGGTAGAGCTGAGCGAACTGCAAGCCTGCGAATTCATCTTTTACGATGACACCTTCACCCTGAACCAATTCGTACTTGATGCCTGTGCACAAGCCGGTTTTGAGCCGCGGATCAGTGGCCGCAGCAGCCAATGGGACTTTATCGCCTCCCTGGTACGACTGGGCGTGGGCATCACCCTGCTACCCCGGGCATTCTGCGAAACCCTTGATGCGAGCCAGTTCAGCATCGCGGAAATACAGTCGCCGGCCCTGAACTGGCGACTGATGCTGGCGTGGCGTCGGCAGTGCAAGTTGTCGTTTGCGGCGCAGGCGTGGTTGACGTTGGCGAAGGAGTTTCTGTGTGTGCCGCCGTCGAACCGTTAGCGCGATACGTTCTGTAAAACCTCGCCGCCGCGCGCCGCCATCACTCGACTACCCTTGAAAAACCGCAGGAAGCGGCCACTCATTTCAAGGAACCAGCATGTCACTCGCCATCGTCCACAGCCGCGCCCAGATAGGCGTCGAAGCGCCCGCCGTCACTGTCGAGGTGCACATGGCCAACGGCTTGCCGTCGCTGACGCTGGTGGGCCTGCCGGAAACCGCCGTCAAGGAAAGCAAAGACCGCGTGCGCAGCGCCATTCTCAATTCTGCGCTGCAATACCCGTCCCGCCGCATCACCCTCAACCTCGCGCCCGCCGACCTGCCCAAGGACGGCGGGCGTTTTGATTTGGCGATTGCCCTGGGGATTCTCGCCGCCAGCGTGCAGGTACCGGCGCTGACCCTCGATAACGTGGAATGCCTGGGCGAGTTGGCGCTGTCCGGCGAGGTGCGGCCGGTGAAAGGTGTGTTGCCGGCAGCCCTGGCGGCGCGCAAGGTCGGGCGCACCTTGATCGTGCCACGGGCCAATGCCGAGGAAGCCTGCCTGGCTTCGGGGTTGAAGGTGATTGCCGTGGATCACCTGCTGCAAGTGGTGGCGCACCTGAACGGTCACGTGCCGATCGAGCCCTTCGTCTCCAGCGGCCTGATGTACTTGAACAAACCCTACCCCGACCTGAGTGAAGTGCAGGGCCAACTGGCGGCCAAGCGTGCGCTGTTGATCGCTGCGGCGGGCGCCCACAACCTGTTGCTCAGCGGGCCACCGGGCACCGGCAAGACCTTGCTCGCCAGCCGTCTACCAGGGTTGTTGCCGCCCTTGAGTGAACAGGAAGCGCTGGAGGTGGCGGCGATTCAATCGGTGGTCAGCCTGGCACCGCTGAGCCATTGGCCACACCGGCCATTTCGCCAGCCGCATCATTCGGCATCCGGCCCGGCGCTGGTGGGCGGCGGCTCGAAACCGCAGCCGGGGGAAATAACCCTGGCCCATCACGGCGTGTTGTTTCTCGACGAGTTGCCGGAGTTTGATCGCAAAGTCCTGGAGGTGCTGCGTGAGCCGCTGGAGTCCGGGCATATCGTGATTTCCCGCGCCCGCGACCGGGTGCGTTTCCCGGCGCGCTTTCAGTTGGTGGCGGCGATGAACCCCTGCCCTTGCGGCTATGTGGGCGAGCCCAGTGGGCGCTGTCGCTGCACGCCGGAGCAGATCCAGCGCTATCGCAACAAACTCTCGGGGCCGCTGCTGGACCGGATCGACCTGCACGTGACCGTCGCCCGGGAAAGCACCGCGCTGAACCCGGGCATACAGTCCGGTGATGACACCGCCAGCGCCTCCGTCCTCGTCGCCGATGCCCGGGACCGCCAACAACGGCGCCAGGGCTGCGCCAATGCATTTCTCGATCTGCCGGGGCTACGCCAGCACTGCAAACTGAAAAAGGCTGATGAAGGCTGGCTGGAAAGCGCCTGCGAACGGCTGACGCTGTCGTTGCGGGCAGCCCATCGCCTGCTCAAGGTCGCCCGCACCCTGGCCGATCTGGAACAGGTGGAAGCCATCGCCCGCCATCATCTGGCGGAGGCCTTGCAGTACCGCCCTGCTAGCGCGTCCTAGGCAACGCCAGGAGCAGCCCCGCCACTTCCATCACCTCATCCATCACCGCTTCAGCTGACTTAACGGAGGGTTTGAGCAACAAGTCATCGGCATAGCCCATCGCTACGGCAAAGAGTTGTCGCGCAGCGCGCTTGGGCGACTCACAGCGAAACACCTTGGATGCCACACCGTGCTCGATGATCTCGGCGAGCATGGCTTGCCATTGGGCGTTGATCACCAGGTAGGCCTGGGCCAATGGCTCGTCATGCATGGCTTCGTCCCAGGCATCCAGCCACAGCGCCCAACCGGCGTCTGCCGTGGAGGGCAGGCAGTCACGCAGGAAACCTTCGAGGGCTTCCAATGGTGGCAGATCCACCAGCGGCGCCCTCACCTCGTCCAGCTGCTCGTTGGCGAACCGCACGAACGCTTCGCGGCGCAGTTCTTTCCAGTCGCTGAAGTAGTGATAGACGTGGCTGCGGGACAGCCCGGCATGCTCCGCCAGGTCGCGGGTGGAAACATCGGCAAACCCTTTGCTGCGAAACAGCTCCAGGGCGGCGGCGATGATCTGGTCTTTACGGTCGATACGCGACATGAGGCTTTTCCTTCAGGCACCGGCAGATCGACGGCGCTTGCTTTTTGAGCGGTCGCTCAATGATACTTGAGCAGTCGCTCAATAATAGCGTTTATCTCACTCTCGGTGCACCCCCATGTCATCCGTAACACCCCAGATCCTGATCGAAGAAAGCAAAAAGATCGGGCAACAATCCGCCAGCCAAACCCTCAAGGCGATCGCCAAGGCCTATCCCGGCAAGTTGTTCTGCACCTTGTCGCTGGTGGCCCTGGAGAACGCATTGCTGCTGGCCTACCCACTGTTTGCGGGGTTCGCGGTGGACTCGATCATCCGCGGCGATGCCGGCAGCGCGCTGTTCTACGCCGCCGTGGTGCTGGCGTTCTGGGTGGTCGGGGCGGCGCGACGGGCGCTGGATACGCGCACCTTCACCCGTATCTACGCGGACCTGGCGGTGCCGGTGATTCTCAACCAGCGCCTGCAAAACCACAGCACCTCACGGGCGGCTGCGCGGGTGGTGTTGGCGCGGGACTTTGTGGATTTCTTCGAAAAACACGTGCCGATCATCGCGACGGCGCTGGTTTCCATCGTCGGTGCGGCAGTGATGCTGTTGGTGATCGAGCCGTGGATCGGCCTGGCGTGCCTGACCGCGCTGGTGCTGTGCACAACCTTGTTGCCACGTTTCGCCCGGCGCAATCAGGAACTGCATGAGCGCTTGAATGACCGCCTGGAAAAGGAAATCGGCCTGGTGGAAAAGGTCGGCGCACAGACCTTGCAGCGCCACTACCAGGTGCTGTCACGCCTGCGCATCTGGCTGTCGGACCGCGAGGCCGCAGCGTTCCTGTTTATCGGCACGCTGGCGGCGCTGTTGTTTGTGGTCGCCATCAGCCAGTTGGCGCTGTCGCCGGCGGTCAAGGCCGGCCATGTGTATGCGGTGATGACTTACCTGTGGACCTTTGTCAGCAGCCTGGATGAAGCGCCAGGGATGGTTGATCAACTGGCGCGACTCAAGGACATTGGCAAGCGTGTGGACCCGGGGCTGGGCGACCGATCCGACGTTTGACGCGTCGAATCGGCCGTCATCGCGGGCAAGCCCGGCTCCCACAGTGGACCGCGTACTCCAGAACAACACGGTCAACTGTGGGAGCGGGCTTGCCCGCGATGAGGCCCGAACAGTCAATCAACGAAACCGGTCAACCTCATGCCGCAAGCCCGCCGCCAGGGTCTCCAGTTCCTTGGCGGTGATCGCAAGGTTGGACACCACTTCACGCTGCTCGCTGTTGGCCAGGGCGATGCTCTGCAAGTTGCTGCTCAGCAGGGTCGCCGTGCTGCTCTGCTCCTGGGTCGCCGTGGTAATGGCCGCAAACTGCTGGCCCGCCGAGCGGCTTTGCTCGTCGATCCGCGCCAGCGCAGAGGCGACGTCAGCGTTGCGAGCCAGGCCTTCCTGCATCAGCACGTTGCCTTGCTCCATGGTGCTGATGGCGTTGCCGGTTTCCTGCTGGATACTCTGGATCATCCCGGAAATCTCATCCGTGGCCTGACGAGTGCGCGATGCGAGGTTGCGCACTTCATCGGCCACCACCGCAAACCCGCGCCCCTGCTCACCGGCCCGCGCCGCTTCGATGGCTGCGTTGAGCGCCAGCAGGTTGGTCTGTTCGGCAATCGCGGTGATCACTCCGACGATCCCGCCGATTTCCTGGGAGCGCTGACCCAGGGTGTTGATCACCGTGGCCGTGCTGTTCAGCGCGGTGGCGATGTGTTCCAGGGACGACGACGCTTCCTGCATCGAGGTGCGGCCGATCCTGGTTTGCTGGGCGTTGTCCTGGGCCAGGCGCTCGGTGCTGCCCATGTTGTCGGCAATATTCAGCGAGGTGGCGCTGAACTCTTCCACCGCGCCGGCCATGCTGGTGATCTCGCCGGACTGTTGCTCCATGCCTTCGTACGCACCGCCGGACAACCCCGACAGTGCCTGGGCGCGGCTGTTCACGTCTTCAGCCGCCTTGCGGATATGCGACACCATGGTCGACAGCGCTTCGCCCATCTGGTTGAAACTGCGGGCTAGTTGGCCGATTTCATCATGGCTGGAAACGTTCAGCCGTGCGCTCAAATCACCGGCGCCCAGGGCTTCGGCCTGACGCACCAGGTCGCCCAATGGCTGCAACTTGCTGCGCAGCAACCAGACCGCCGCGCCCACCGCCAGCAGCATCGCGAGCAAGCTGCCGATCGCCAGGCGAATCCCCACCGACCAGGTCACCGCGCGAATTTCGGCTTTCGGCATGCTCGCCACCACCGACCACGGGCCGCCTTCAAACGGCACGGCAACGCTGTAGAAATCTTCGTTCTTGTCGCTCCAGAAACGGCCTTTTCCAGGTTTGGCGGCCAGGTCGAGCATCACCGGAATCGACTGATCCAGCGCCTGCACGCCAGCGGGCGGTACCAGCCAGTGCTTCTGTTCGTCCAGCAGCGCCAGGGAACCGGTCTGGCCGATGCGGAAACGCTTGAGGTTGTCGAACTGGGCGTTCTGCGCATCGGTGTAGTCGAAGCCGACAAACAGCACCGCAATCACTTTGCCGCTGGCGTCCCGCACCGGGCTGTACTGGGTCATGTAGGAGCGATCGAACAATACCGCACGGCCAACGTAGCCCTGCCCGCCCAGCAAGCGTTGATAGGCCGGATGCTGGTGATCCAGCGCCGTACCGATGGCGCGGCTGCCATCCTGCTTGGTCAGGGAGGTGCTGACGCGGATAAAGTCCTCGCCGCTGCGTACGAACAAGGTCGCCACGCCGCCGGACATCTGCTTGAACTCATCGACTTCAGCGAAGTTGTTGTTGAGCACTTCCTCGCCCAGGTACAGGCCCGGCGTCTGCACGCCCGCCACCGTCACCGGTTGCTCAGGGCGCGTACTCAAGCCGGCGCTGAAGCGCTTTTCAAACAGCCCGCTCAAACGCTGGGTACTTTCGCGCAAGGTGCTGTGGAAGGTATTGAGCTGGTCGGCCAGCAAGCGGGCCTCGCTGGCCAGGTGCTCCTCGCGGGTGTCGAGGTTGGCGGAATCCAGCGAACGCAACGCGAATACCGTGCTGCCGCTGATGACGACAGCCAGTATCACGGCGAGGGCAAGCCCCAGTTGAGAGGCAATCCGGGCGCGAGGTTGAGACATGAAGGCTCCTGGCCGAGGCCAGGATCATCCTGATCTCATAGCGCTGCTCGGCAAAATTCTAATAGGGGAAACGTTGCAGAACGGTAGTTCCAACAACCCTACTTCGGCGGGTAGGCTCAATACTTGAGCGAATCACAGGGGTATCGCGCAAACGATTGCTGGCCGGTGCGCAATCCACTCAGTCGAGGCGCTCGACCTGGGGCAATTCCATGGCCTGCACTTCGCCCTGGAGAAAGTCACCCAGCCGTCGCAAACGCTCGCCACCCGGCCGGGTCTTCGGCCACACCAGATAGTAATTTTCCCCACTGGCCACAGCGGTGGGCCATGGCAGGCTCAGGCGGCCCTGGGCCACGTCTTCGGCCACCATCAGCAAGTCGCCCATGGACACGCCGTACCCTCGGGCGGCGGCGATCATGCCCAACTCCAAGGTGTCGAACACCTGCCCGCCCTTGAGCGAAACCTGGGATGACAGCCCCATGCGCTCCAGCCAGTTGCGCCAGTCACGCCGGTCCGGCGTCGGGTGGAGCAGCTCGGCAGAGGCCAGGCGTGCAACGTTCCAGGGTCCGTCGCTCAACAGGTTCGGCGCGCCCACCGGAATCAGCAACTCCGGAAACAGGTAGCTGGCTTCCCAGTCCGGCGGGAAATGCCCGTTGCTCAGCAACACCGCGCAATCGAATGGTTCCTGGTTGAAATCCACCTCATCGACGCTCATCCAGGCGCTGGTCAGTTGCACTTCATTGCCCGGCTGCAGGTGCCGGAAGCGACTGAGCCGCGCCAGCAGCCAGCGCATGGTCAGCGTGGACGGCGCCTTCATGCGCAGGATGTCGTCCTCGGCATTCAAGGTATGGCAGGCGCGCTCCAGGGCCGCAAAGCCTTCACGCACGCCCGGCAGCAACAGGCGCGCTGCCTCGGTGAGTTGCAAGGTGCGGCCGCTGCGCTGGAACAGGCGGCAGGCGAAATGCTCTTCCAGGGTACGAATGTGCCGGCTCACCGCACTTTGGGTGATCGACAACTCTTCCGCCGCCCGGGTGAACGAGTTGTAGCGGGACGCAGCTTCAAACGCGCGCAAGGCGTAAAGAGGAGGAAGACGACGAGACATGGCGAAAACTCCGACGGCGCAATATCGAAACCCTACCAGAATCATTCAGGCATGAGTTTTAATCATGCGAACCATCGGATTTATCCCTTTGTGCAATGCGCTGTGAGCGCCGAGAATCAACCCTTCCACCCTTCCCTGACTTTTTGAGCGTGATGATCATGCAGCATCCGGCACGTACCGAACTCTGGGCCATTCTGCGGCTGTCAGGGCCGCTGATTGCCTCACAGTTGGCCCACATGCTGATGGTGCTGACCGACACCCTGATGATGGCCCGCCTGAGCCCCGAGGCCCTGGCCGGCGGCGGCCTGGGGGCGGCGAGCTATTCGTTCGTGTCGATTTTCTGCATCGGCGTGATCGCTGCCGTGGGCACGCTGGTCGCGATCCGCCAGGGCGCCGGCGACATCGAAGGCGCCACCCGCCTGACCCAGGCCGGGCTATGGCTGGCCTGGTTGATGGCGCTGGTGGCTGGTTTGCTGCTATGGAACCTCAAGCCAGTGCTGCTGATGTTCGGCCAGACCGAAACCAACGTCGCGTCCGCCGGCCAGTTCCTGACCATCCTGCCGTTCGCCCTGCCCGGCTACCTGACGTTCATGGCGCTACGCGGCTTCACCAGCGCTATCGGCAAGGCCACGCCGGTGATGGTGATCAGCCTGTGCGGCACGGTGATCAACTACCTGCTCAACCACGCGTTGATCGAAGGCATGTTCGGCCTGCCGAAACTCGGGCTGGTGGGCATTGGCCTGGTCACCGCCATCGTTGCCAACTGCATGGCGTTGGCGTTGATCTGGTACATCAAATACAACCGTGCGTACGATGCCTACCCGCTGCGCAAGGGTCTGCTGCGGCCCAACCTGCATTACCTGCGGGAACTGTGGCGCCTGGGCCTGCCGATTGGTGGCACCTATGCGGTGGAAGTCGGGCTGTTTGCGTTCGCCGCGCTGTGCATGGGCACCATGGGCAGCACGCAGTTGGCTGCGCACCAGATCGCCCTGCAGATCGTGTCGGTGGCGTTCATGGTGCCGGCGGGCATGTCGTACGCGATCACCATGCGTATCGGCCAGCATTATGGTGCCGGGCAGTTGCTGGAAGCGCGGCTGGCCGGGCGAGTTGGCATAGGCTTTGGCGCAGTGGTGATGCTGGGCTTTGCAGCGGTGCTGTGGTTGTTCTCGCACCAACTGATCAGCCTGTTCCTCGACCAGCATGACCCGGCGTTTCGCGACGTGATCAACCTCGCCGTCAGCCTGCTGGCGGTGGCCGCATGGTTTGAGCTGTTCGACGGCGTGCAGACCATCGCCATGGGCTGCATTCGCGGACTCAAGGATGCCAAGACCACCTTCCTGGTCGGGCTGGGTTGCTACTGGCTGATCGGCGCACCGGCCGCATGGTTGATGGCGTTCAATCTCGGCTGGGGGCCGACGGGCGTTTGGTGGGGCCTGGCCCTGGGCCTGGCGTGCGCGGCAGTCAGCCTGACCTGGGCGTTTGAACGGAAGATGAAGCGGATGATTCGCCAGGAGCCTGAAACCCACCAAGGATTTCAAGCCGCGCAGCCGGAGTAACGGCTGTACTCGGTCAAATGTGGGAGCGGGCTTGCTCGCGAATGCGGTGGGTCAGCCATGCATTGGTTGGCTGAAATACCGCATTCGCGAGCAAGCCCGCTCCCACATTTTTGATCGGGTTCACAACATCAGATCACGCCGCCCACCAGTTCCTGGCTGTCACCAAACGTCAGGTAGTCCACCAGTTCCGCCAACGGCAACGGCTTGCTGATCAGGTAACCCTGGGCCTGATCGCAGCCGAACAACCGCAGCAACGCCAGTTGCTCGGCGGTTTCCACGCCCTCGGCGACCACTTCCAGGTTCAGGTTATGAGCCAGGTTGATCATGGCGTGCACCAGCTTGCGATTCTCTTCGCGCTCTTCCATGCCGCCGACAAAGCTCTTGTCGATCTTCAGCAAGGCAATCGGCAGGCTGTTGAGGTGCACGAACGACGAAAAGCCGGTGCCAAAGTCATCCAGGGAAAAGCGCACACCCAGGCGGCCCAGCGCATCCATGGTCTGCTTGACCAGGTCGCTGCGGCGCATCACGGCGGTTTCCGTCAGCTCAAATTCCAGCCACTGGGCTTCCACGCCGCGCTCGGCAATCAGCCGGCTGAGGGTGCTGAGCAGTTGGCTGTCCTGAAACTGGCGGAACGACAGGTTGACCGCCATGTGCAACGGCGCAATCCCGCGTTCGCGCAGGTCCTGCATGTCGCGCAGGGCCCGGGAAATCACCCAGTAGCCCAGCGGCACGATCAAGCCGCTCTGCTCGGCCAGCGGCACGAACTCGCTCGGCGGCAACAGGCCGCGCTCACCGTGGCGCCAGCGCACCAGTGCTTCCAGGCCGACGATATGCCCATCGTCGAGGTCCAGGCGGGGCTGGTAATGCAGCTCCAGTTCGTCACGGCGCAACGCCCGGCGCAGCTCGCTTTCAAGGTCGGCGAGGCTGCGGGCATTGCGGTTGATGCGTTCGTTGAAGATATGAAAGGTGCAGCCCTGGGTGCTTTTGGCTTGCTGCATGGCGATGTGGGCGTGCCACATCAACGGGTCGGCGCCAGCCTTGGCGCGGGCATGGGCCACGCCGAGGCTGCAACCGATCAGCAGGCTTTCGCCATCGACCCAATAGGGTTCGGCCATGGCTTCGACGATGCGCTCGGCCATCCATTCGGCGCGCTGGGGCGCACGGCGGGTATCGATCAGCAGGGCAAATTCGTCGCTGCCCAGGCGCGCCAGTTGATCGCCGGCCTCCAGCTGGCTCTTGAGCCGCGAGACCACTTGCAGGATCAGCCGGTCGCCGGCCTGGTGGCCGAGGGCGTCGTTGGCGTGACGGAAGTTGTCCAGGTCGAGGTGGCCGAGGGCAACGCCACGGCCTTCGTTTTCCGCCAGGCGGGCGGTCAACAGCGTCTGGAAGCCCTGGCGGTTGGCGATACCGGTCAGCGGGTCCTGTTCGGCCAGGCGTTGCAGGGTGTTTTCCAGCACACCGCGCTCGCGCACATGCCGCAGGCAACGGCGCAATGTATCGACATCCAATGCATTCAGGATCAGCCAGTCGCTGACGCCGAGGGGCGAAACCAGGGGTTCCTCTTCCAACAGCAATACCGTTGGCAAGCTGCAGCGACCGGGGCCGGGCTGAAGGTTGGCCGTGGTCAACAGCACCGCGCTGTGATCGTCGTCGAACAGGTTGCTCACAGACTCCCAGTTTGGCGCGCTGATCAGCACAGCTCCGTCGCCCATCGGCGCCAGGCACTCGCGCAATAACGCTGCCCACGCTGGCTCATCGGCCAGTAGCAGCAAACGCAAGGGTTCGACAGGCGTAGACAAGCTAGCTCCCTAGACTCTGCAAAATTTCGTTGGCGGCGGGCATTATGACGTGCGCCCCGATAATGACCAATGATATGGGTTATCAAATGCGCACTGTGCAGCTCTAGACCGAACAATAGTCCTAAATACCCTGCACATCCTGCGGCAAAGTAACAAAACCGGCAAATTTAGATCGAGTGGTACGTCACACTGTCGTTCAGAGGCAGCAGAATCTTGCCAGCCTGTTAAAATGCCCGCCCTTTTGATCAATGACCTCCTGAATTTCGTATGTCCCGACTCAATCCCCGGCAGCAAGAAGCCGTGAACTACGTCGGCGGCCCTCTATTGGTGCTCGCCGGTGCCGGTTCCGGCAAGACCAGCGTGATCACCCGCAAGATCGCGCACCTGATCCAGAGCTGTGGCATCCGTGCCCAGTACATCGTCGCCATGACCTTTACCAACAAGGCGGCGCGGGAAATGAAAGAGCGCGTCGGCACCCTGCTCAAGGGTGGCGAAGGCCGTGGCCTCACCGTGTGTACCTTCCACAACCTGGGGCTGAACATCATCCGCAAGGAGCACGTGCGGTTGGGCTACAAGCCGGGCTTCTCGATCTTTGACGAGACAGACGTCAAGGCGCTGATGACCGACATCATGCAGAAGGAATACGCGGGCGACGACGGCGTCGACGAGATCAAGAACATGATCGGCTCGTGGAAAAACGACCTGATCCTGCCCGCCGAAGCCCTGGAAGCTGCGCGCAACCCCAAGGAGCAGACTGCCGCCATTGTCTACACCCACTACCAGCGCACGCTCAAGGCGTTCAACGCAGTGGACTTCGACGACCTGATCCTGCTGCCGGTGAAGCTGTTCCAGGAACATGCCGACATCCTCGAAAAGTGGCAGAACAAAGTCCGCTACCTGCTGGTGGACGAATACCAGGACACCAACGCCAGCCAATACCTGCTGGTGAAGCTGCTGATCGGCAAGCGCAACCAGTTCACCGTGGTGGGCGATGACGACCAGTCGATCTACGCCTGGCGCGGCGCCCGCCCGGAAAACCTGATGTTGCTCAAGGACGACTACCCGTCCCTGAAAGTCGTGATGCTGGAGCAGAACTACCGCTCCACCAGCCGCATCCTGCGTTGCGCCAACGTGCTGATCTCCAACAACCCCCACGAGTTTGAAAAGCAACTGTGGAGCGAGATGGGCCACGGCGACGAGATCCGCGTGATCCGCTGCCGCAACGAAGACGCCGAAGCCGAGCGCGTGGCCGTCGAACTGCTCACGCTGCACCTGCGCACCGACCGGCCCTACAGCGATTTCGCGATCCTGTACCGCGGCAACTACCAGGCCAAGCTGATCGAGCTGAAGCTGCAGCACCACCAGATTCCTTATCGCCTGTCGGGCGGCAACAGCTTTTTCGGACGCCAGGAAGTGAAAGACCTGATGGCCTACTTCCGGCTGATCGTGAACCCGGACGACGACAACGCCTTCCTGCGGGTGATCAACGTCCCACGCCGGGAAATCGGTTCGACTACCCTGGAAAAGCTCGGCAACTACGCCACCGAACGCAAGATCTCGATGTACGCCGCCACCGACGAAATCGGCCTGGGCGAGCACCTCGACACTCGTTTCACCGACCGCCTGGCGCGCTTCAAGCGCTTCATGGACAAGGTGCGCGAGCAGTGCGCCGGCGAAGACCCGATCAGCGCCCTGCGCAGCATGGTCATGGACATCGACTACGAGAACTGGCTGCGCACCAACAGCTCCAGCGACAAGGCTGCCGATTACCGCATGGGCAACGTGTGGTTCCTGATCGAGGCGTTGAAAAATACCCTGGAGAAGGACGAAGAAGGCGAGATGACCGTCGAGGACGCCATCGGCAAGCTGGTGCTGCGGGACATGCTTGAACGCCAGCAGGAAGAGGAAGACGGCGCCGAAGGCGTGCAGATGATGACCTTGCATGCGTCCAAGGGCCTGGAATTCCCCTACGTGTTCATCATGGGCATGGAAGAGGAAATCCTCCCGCACCGCTCCAGCATCGAAGCCGACACCATCGAGGAAGAACGGCGCCTGGCCTACGTGGGCATTACCCGCGCGCGTCAGACATTGGCCTTCACCTTTGCCGCCAAGCGCAAGCAGTACGGCGAGATCATCGATTGTGCCCCCAGCCGGTTCCTCGACGAACTGCCGCCGGACGACCTGGCCTGGGAAGGCAACGACGACACACCGACCGAAGTCAAAGCCGTTCGCGGCAACACCGCCCTGGCGGATATACGCGCGATGTTAAAGCGCTAGAATCGACTACTTTTTAATCTACTTTCGGCGCGTGTTGCGCCAACAGAGGAAGCTTTCGTGGAAGCACTGCACAAGAAAATTCGCGAAGAAGGCATCGTGCTTTCCGATCAGGTACTCAAGGTCGACGCCTTTCTGAACCACCAGATCGACCCGGCGCTGATGAAACTGATCGGTGACGAGTTCGCTGCGTTGTTCAAGGATTCGGGGATCACCAAGATCGTCACCATCGAAGCCTCGGGCATTGCACCGGCGATCATGACCGGCCTGAACCTCGGCGTGCCGGTGATTTTCGCCCGCAAGCAACAGTCCCTGACCCTGACCGAAAACCTGCTGTCGGCGACGGTGTATTCCTTCACCAAGAAAACCGAAAGCACCGTGGCGATTTCCCCGCGCCACCTGACCAGCAGCGACCGCGTGCTGATCATCGATGACTTCCTGGCCAACGGTAAGGCGTCCCAGGCGCTGATCTCGATCATCAAACAGGCCGGCGCGACCGTTGCAGGTTTGGGGATTGTGATCGAGAAGTCGTTCCAGGGCGGCCGTGCGGAGCTGGATGCCCAGGGTTACCGGGTTGAGTCGCTGGCGCGGGTGCAGTCGTTGGCGGGTGGGGTTGTGACCTTTATCGAGTAATCGGTGCGGGCACGGTTAAACATGTGGGAGCGGGCTTGCTCGCGAAAGCGGTGTGTCAGTCACCGGATAGGTCGACTGATCCACCGCTTTCGCGAGCAAGCCCGCTCCCACATTTGATCTCCTGTGTTTGTTAGTGCGCGGTAGCTTGTAGGCCCGCTAGCAACAGGCGCTGATACAAGTCCTCCTTCAACCCCTCCGGCTTATCCAGTCGCATCCGTACCAAATGCTCGGGAAACGCTTCCGGCTCCGGTGCATCCAGCGCCGCCTTGCCCAGCTCCAGAATCTCCGTCAGCTTGAATTTGCTCTTGAGCCAGTTCAACGCCCGCAACAAATCCCGCTCTTCATCGGTGAAGTCACTGCCCAGCGGATACTCCGGGAACAGCCGTGGATGCCGCGCCTGAATCCCCTGCAGACGCTCCGGCGTGTTGTCGGCAAACCGCGGATCCAGCTGGAAATCCTTCGGCAACTTCCCGGCCTTCTGCGCCTGTTCGATCAAATCTTCCTGGAACCGTGAGTCGGTGATATTCAGCAGCGCCTCGATCACCCTGGCATCAGTCTGCCCGCGTAAATCCGCGATGCCGTATTCGGTGATGACGATGTCTCGCAGGTGCCGGGGAATCGTGCAGTGCCCGTATTCCCAGACGATATTGGAACTGACCTCGCCGCCCGATTCGCGCCAGCTGCGCAGGATCAGGATCGAGCGCGCGCCTTCCAGCGCATGGCCCTGGGCGACAAAGTTGTATTGCCCGCCAACACCGCTGAGCACGCGGCCGTCTTCCAACTGGTCGGCCACGCCCGCGCCCAACAGGGTCACGGTAAACGCGCTGTTGATGAAGCGCGCATCCAGGCGCTGCAAACGCTTGAGTTCTTCCTGGCCGTACAGCTCGTTGATGTAGCTGATGCGGGTCATGTTGAATTCCAGGCGCTTGCTCTGTGGCAAGTCCCGCAAACGCTCGTAAAAGCTACGAGGCCCGAGGAAGAAGCCGCCATGCACCGAGATGCCGTCGGTCTGTGCCGCTTCGTCCAGGGTGCCGGCGTTGGCCCGCTCCTGGGTCGCGACGTCCGGGTATACCTTGCGCCGCACAATCCCGGCATCGGCCAGCACCAGCAGGCCGTTGACGAACATTTCGCTGCAACCGTACAGCCCACGGGCGAAAGGCGCGACGCCGCCTTCGTGGCTGATCAGCGGTGCCCATTGGTACACATCCAGGTCGGTGAGCAACAGGCGATACGCCTCGTTATCGGCCTGGCGCGCCAGCAAGGCCGCAGTCAGTGCATCGCCCATGGAGCCGATGCCGATCTGCAAGGTGCCGCCGTCGCGCACCAGGGTGCTGGCGTGCAAACCGATAAAGTGATCCTGGAAACCCACCGGCATGTTCGGGGTGGAGAACAGCGTGGTGCTGTCCTTCTCGTCGATCAGGAAGTCGAACTCATCCATGCCCAGCTCGGCGTCGCCGGGCATGTAGGGCAAATCACTGTGAACCTGGCCCACCACCAGGATGGTTTCACCGGCTTCGCGGCGCTTGGCGATCATCGGCAACAGGTCGAGGGTGATGTCGGGGTTGCAGCTCAGGCTCAGGCGATCCGGATGTTCAGCGCTGCTGGCCACCAATTGCGCGACGAGGTTCAGGCCGGCGGCATTGATATCACGGGCAGCGTGGCTGTAGTTGCTGCTGACGTAATCCTGCTGCGCCGAAAGGCTGTGAAGCAAACTGCCGGGCTGCATGAAGAACTGCTGCACGTGAATGTTCGACGGCAGGCTGTCCTTGCGCAGTGCGGCGAGGAAGTCCAGCTCGGGATAGTCACCGAAGACCCGTTCGATAAAGGGCTCGAGAAAGCGCTTCTGCAAACCATCGCCCAAGGTAGGGCGACCCAGGGCCAGGGCTGTGTAGATGGTCAGCGCCCGGTCCGGCAACTTGGCGATACGCCGGTACAGCGCGTTGACGAACAGGTTGGGTTTGCCCAGGCCCAGGGGCATGCCCATGTGAATATGCGCCGGCAGCCGTGCCAGTACGTCGTCGACTGCTTGCTCGATTGAACACAACTGCACCATCCGACTTCTCCCGAACATTCCATGAATTGGGGTTGGACCGAGCTTGCCGGGTCTTTGCTGCAAAGAACAGCCTCAAAAGGCAAATCGCGGGCACAAAAAAGCCGCTGGTCAGCGGCTCTTTTGGCGAAGATCGGTTTATTTCAGACCCGACATCTTCTCGATCGCGCCTTTAAGCTCGGCATCCGAGCAATCGGCGCAGGTGCCTTTTGGCGGCATGGCGTTCAGACCGGTAATGGCCTTGGCCAGCAGGCCATCGAGGCCACCCTGATGGTCCGCGCGGTCTTTCCAGGCGGCGGTGTCACCGATTTTCGGTGCGCCCAACAGGCCGGTACCGTGGCAAGCGTTGCAGTGCTTGGCGATTACGTCATCCGGCGATTTCGCACCGCCGCCGCCGCCCGCAGCCACTGCCACTTCCATCCCCTTGCACTCTTGCCCCTGGACGCACACCTGGCCTACAGGCTCCAGGCGCTTGGCAATTTCATCATTGGTCGCAGCTTGAGCGCTGACAGCCCATAGGGCCAGTACGGTTGCTGGTGCAGCCAGCATTTTCATAATTAGGTTCACGCGTTCACCCTCAATGGTGGCTATTCACGCCTGCGGCCACGGTTTCGCAGGCGGCGAAAGTATAACGGTTAGCCCGCCCCGCCGAAACAACCCTATTAACCAAGGGGAGATTCAGCAAGACAGAATGCTGCTACGGGCGTCTCTGCGACATAGGCAGGACGCCTCTTTTCTTAAAAGTTCGCGGGTGTGGCTGCGCTGATTAGTCGCGCCGGCACTTCGAACGGATTGCGAAAACGGTGCGGCTTGGTGCTTTCAAAGTAGTAGCTATCGCCGGCTTCGAGCACAAAAGTTTCAAGGCCGACCACCAGCTCCAGGCGACCTTCCACCAGGATCCCGGTTTCCTCGCCCTCATGGGTGAGCATCTCTTCGCCGGTATCAGCACCTGGCGGGTAGATCTCGTTGAGGAACGCAATCGCCCGGCTCGGATGCGCGCGGCCCACCAGTTTCATGGTGACGGCGCCGTCGGAGATATCGATCAGCTCATTGGCTTTATAGACGATCTGGGTCGGTTTTTCCTGGAGGATCTCCTCGGAAAAGAACTCCACCATCGACATGGGAATGCCGCCCAGCACCTTGCGCAAGGAGCTGATGGAGGGGCTGACACTGTTTTTTTCGATCATCGAAATGGTGCTGTTGGTGACGCCCGCGCGCTTGGCTAGCTCACGCTGGGAAAGACCTTTCAGTTTACGGATGGATTGCAGTCGTTCGCCGACGTCCAATGCAGGAGCCTCCTAGGATTCAGGCGTTGTTGTAATTGAGCGTTATCATGGCGACAGCGTTCAGTATTTACAACACTTTGGCCTAAATCCCGGGATCTGCCATTCGTGGGTGCCGCTCAAGCGCCGGAATAGAGCCGTGGCACTCGGCGCAGGTTGCAGAAGATCTGGTACGGAATGGTGTCGGCGGCGGTGGCAACGTCACTGGCGAGGATGTTTTTGCCCCACAATTCGACGGTGGAACCGAGCCCGGCCTGGGGCACGTCGGTCAGGTCGACACACAGCATGTCCATCGACACACGGCCCAGCAACTGGCTGCGCTGGCCGGCCACCAGCACCGGGGTTCCGGTGGGTGCGTGGCGCGGGTAGCCGTCGGCGTAGCCCATGGCAACTACCCCGATGCGCATCGGTTTCGGGGTAATGAACCTGGCGCCGTAGCCCACAGGTTCGCCGGCCGGCAGTTCACGTACGCAGATGACTTTCGATTCGAGGGTCATCACCGGCTGCAAACGCGCGGCGATGGCCTGGCCTTCGCCAAACGGCGTGGCGCCGTAGAGCATGATGCCCGGGCGTACCCAGTCACTGGAAACGTTCGGCCAGCCCAGCACCGACGGCGAGTTGCGCAGGCTGACCTGGGCCGACAAGCCCTGGCGCGCCGCTTCAAACACCGCTACTTGCTCTTCGCTGCTGGTGCTGTCCAGCTCATCGGCGCGGGCGAAGTGGCTCATCAGCACGATCTTCGCGACTTTGCCGCTGGCCAGCAGGCGCTGGTAAGCGTCGTGATAATCCTTGGGGTGCAAGCCAACGCGGTGCATGCCCGAATCAAGCTTGAGCCAGACGGTCAGCGGCTTGCTGAGTTGCGCCTGTTCAATCGCGTCCAGCTGCCACAGCGAATGCACCACGCACCAGAAATCATGCTCGATGATCAGCGGCAGCTCGTCGGCTTCGAAAAAACCTTCGAGCAACAGCACCGGCCCGCGAATCCCGGCGGCCCGCAGCTCCAGCGCTTCCTCGATGCAGGCCACGGCAAACCCGTCCGCCTCGGCTTCCAGCGCCTGGGCAACACGCACGGCACCGTGGCCGTAGGCATCCGCCTTGATCACGGCGAGGGCCTTGGCCCCACCCGTGACTTCACGGGCCAGTTGGTAGTTATGGCGCAGGGCTTGGAGGTCGATCAGGGCACGGGCAGGACGCATGGCGGCAGGCTTCTAGGCGGCGGTGGGAAGAAAAAACCGGTACCCGCTGACAACGCAGGCACCGGGAGAGGATTTTTTGCTTACGGCAGAGCGGCCACAACCGACAGCTCCACCAGGATTTCCGGTTCGCAGAGTTTCGCTTCAACCGTGGCACGGGCCGGCGCGACGCCTTTTGGCAGCCACTTGTCCCATACCGCGTTCATCCCGGCGAAATCGGCGTCAATGTCTTTCAGGTAGATGGTCACCGACAGCAGCTTGGTCTTGTCGGTACCGGCCAGGTCCAGCAAACGCTCGATATTGACGAGGGTTTCGCGGGTCTGCTGTTCAATCCCGGCACTCATGTCGTCGCCGACCTGCCCTGCCAGATACACGGTACCGCTGTGAACAACGATCTGGCTCATGCGCTCATTGGTGAGCTGGCGCTGGATTGACATGTTTTGCGGACTCCTGGTGGTTGCCATAACGGGAAATATCGAGGCCTTCGGCACTGATTTGCGGAGTTTTCTTCGCCATCAAATCGGCCAGCAAACGACCAGAGCCACAGGCCATGGTCCAACCGAGGGTACCGTGGCCGGTGTTCAGGAACAGGTTTTTGAACGGGGTTGCACCCACGATCGGCGTGCCGTCCGGGGTGGTCGGGCGCAGGCCGGTCCAGAAACTGGCCTGGCTCAAATCACCGCCCTGAGGATAAAGGTCGTTGACGATCATCTCCAGGGTTTCCCGCCGACGCGGGTTCAGCGACAGGTCAAAACCGGCTATCTCGGCCATGCCACCGACGCGGATACGGTTGTCGAAACGGGTGATCGCGACCTTGTAGGTCTCATCGAGAATGGTCGAGGTCGGGGCCATCGCCGGGTTGGTGATCGGCACGGTCATCGAGTAACCCTTGAGCGGGTACACCGGCGCCTTGATTCCCAGCGGCTTGAGCAATTTCGGCGAGTAGCTGCCGAGGGCCAGTACGTAGCGGTCGGCAGTTTCCAGCTTGCCGTCGATCCACACGCCGTTGATCCGGTCACCGGCGTAGTCCAGGCGCTGGATATCTTGCTCGAAGCGGAATTCGACACCCAGTTGCTTGCACATGTCGGCAAGGCGGGTGGTAAACATCTGACAGTCGCCGGTTTGGTCGTTCGGCAGGCGCAGGGCACCGGCGAGGATATCGGTGACGCTCGCCAGGGCTGGTTCAACCCGGGCAATCCCGGCGCGGTCCAGCAGCTCGTAAGGCACACCGGACTCTTTCAATACCGCGATGTCCTTGGCAGCACCGTCCAGCTGGGCCTGGGTACGGAACAGCTGGGTAGTCCCCAAGGTGCGCCCTTCGTAGGCGATGCCGGTCTCGGCACGCAGCTCGTCAATGCAGTCGCGGCTGTATTCGGACAGGCGCACCATGCGCTCCTTGTTCACCGCATAACGGCTGGCGGTGCAGTTACGCAGCATTTGCGCCATCCACAGGTACTGATCGATATCGGCGGTGGCCTTGATCGCCAGGGGCGCATGGCGCTCCAGCAGCCATTTGATAGCCTTGAGCGGCACACCCGGCGCAGCCCATGGCGAGGCGTAGCCTGGCGAGATCTGCCCGGCGTTGGCGAAACTGGTCTCCATGGCCACAGCCGGCTGACGGTCGACCACGACCACTTCAAAACCAGCTCGTGCCAAATAGTAGGCACTGGCCACGCCAATGACACCGCTACCCAAGACCAGAACGCGCATTTTTATTCCCTCATCACGGCTTGACCGCTGACGTTTGTTGTTCAGCACAAAGATGTGGGCAGTATAAAAAGCAATCACCAGTGCATTTCACTATATAACTGCCTATATTTGGCGACAATTCTCGGCAAAAACCCTTTTCACGGAGGAGCATCCCCTATGCGGACCAACACTCAGACCAAGCGGGAGCTGGACAAGATCGACCGCAACATCCTGCGCATCCTGCAGGCCGACGGGCGAATTTCGTTTACTGAACTGGGGGAAAAGGTCGGGCTGTCGACCACGCCGTGCACCGAGCGGGTCCGGCGCCTGGAGCGCGAAGGGATCATCATGGGCTACAACGCCCGGCTCAACCCGCAGCATTTGAAGGGCAGCCTCCTGGTGTTTGTCGAGATCAGCCTCGACTACAAGTCCGGCGACACCTTTGAAGAATTCCGACGCGCCGTGCTGAAACTGCCCCACGTGCTGGAGTGCCACCTGGTGTCGGGGGATTTCGACTACCTGGTGAAGGCGCGCATTTCGGAGATGGCGTCGTACCGCAAATTGCTCGGCGATATCCTGCTCAAGCTGCCCCACGTTCGGGAGTCCAAGAGCTATATCGTGATGGAAGAGGTGAAAGAGAGCCTGAACCTGCCGATCCCGGATTAAGACAGCACCACAGGCCAATGTGGGAGCGGGGACATCCGCTAGACCAATACCTGACGCGTCGACGCCATGTACGCATGAATCTGCTTTTCCACCCGTGGGTGGATCAACTCCACCGGGCGGCGGTCGTTGGGGCATGGCAAGGTCGGCGTGGTGCCGAACAAGCGGCAAATCAGCGGGCGCTCGTCGTACACGGTGCAGCCATTGGGGCCAAGGTGCACGCAGTTGAGTTCGTCCATCGCCGCTTCCTGCTCGGCAGCGGTCTTGCGCGGCAGGCGCGACATTTCCTCGGGGGACGTGGTCACCGGCCCACAGCAGTCGTGGCAACCCGGGACACACTCGAACGAGGGAATCTGCCGGCGCAGCGCGTTGACTTTCTGACTGTTGCAACTCATCGACACAGGGACCGAACGGCGAATAGGCGTGGATTCTGCCCTAAAAGCCCCCGGTGAGACAGCTTCGCCCGACCGCTGTATCCTGCGTCAAATTTTCCAAACAGGGATGCTCCCCATGACCGCCAGCGCCCGGCACGCCAATTCCTACTACGCCGCCAGCAGTTTCCCGCAGCCTGATTATCCGGTGCTGACAGGTGAAATCGTGGCCGATGTGTGCGTGATCGGCGGCGGCTTTTCGGGGCTCAACACCGCTCTGGAACTGGCTGAACGGGGTTTCAGCGTGGTCCTGCTGGAAGCCCGCAAGATTGCCTGGGGCGCCAGCGGGCGCAATGGCGGGCAACTGATTCGTGGCGTCGGTCATGGCCTGGATCAGTTCACCAACGTCATCGGCACCGAGGGCGTGCGCCAGATGAAATTGATGGGCCTGGAAGCCGTGGAAATCGTGCGCCAGCGGGTCGAGCGTTCGCAGATCGCCTGCGACCTGACCTGGGGCTACTGCGACCTGGCCAACAAACCCCGCGACCTGGAACACCTGGCCGCCGACGCCGAAGAGCTGCAAGGCCTTGGCTATCGCCATGAAGTGCGCCTGCTGCAAGCCAGCGAGATGCGCAGTGTGATCGGCTCCAACCGCTATGTTGGCGGCATGATCGACATGGGCTCCGGCCACCTGCACCCGCTGAACCTGGCCCTCGGCGAGGCAGCCGCTGCACAGCAGTTGGGCGTCCAGTTGTTCGAGCATTCCGAGGCGGTGCGGATCGATTACGGCCCGGAGGTCAACGTACACACCGCCCAGGGCAATGTGCGCGCCAAGACCCTGGTGCTGGGCTGCAATGCTTATTTGAACGGCCTCAACCCGCATCTGAGCGGCAAGGTGCTGCCCGCCGGCAGCTACATCATCGCCACCGAGCCCTTGAGCGAAGCCCAGGCAGCCGAGTTGCTGCCGCAAAACATGGCGGTGTGTGACCAGCGGGTGACGGTGGATTACTTCCGGCTGTCAGCCGACCGACGCTTGCTGTTCGGCGGTGCCTGCCATTACTCCGGACGGGATCCGAAGGACATCGGTGCCTATATGCGTCCGAAAATGCTGCAGGTGTTCCCACAACTGGCCAACGTGAAAATCGACTACCAGTGGGGTGGGATGATCGGCATTGGCGCCAACCGCCTGCCGCAGATTGGCCGGCTGGCCGACCAGCCCAATGTGTATTTCGCCCAGGCCTATGCCGGCCATGGCCTCAACGCCACCCACCTGGCAGGCAAACTGTTGGGCGAAGCCATCAGCGGCCAGCAAAGCGGGCGCTTTGATCTGTTTGCCAAGGTGCCGCACATCACTTTCCCGGGCGGCAAGCATTTGCGCTCGCCGCTGCTGGCGCTGGGAATGCTCTGGCACCGATTGAAAGAACTGGTCTGAATCAGCCGCGCCAGAAGGGCTTCAAGCCTTCCCGGCGCGCCTGCTCGGCACTCAAGCCCACGTCTCGCAGTTGCTCGGGGGTCAGCTCCAGCAAGGTTTTGCGCGTATGCATGCGGTGCCAGAACAACGCCCATGAACTGAGTGTGGGGGCCTTGGTACGCGCCGCCATGCGCCGCTCCTGCCCGGCTTCCAGTTCCTGACTGTGTAACGCCAACCGCACATCGCTCATACCGCTCATTTTCCTGCCCCTCATTAACGTGTTGCCATGAGTACGTAGGATGAGCCGGCGCGTAAAACCATGACAGATTCAACCACCCTGCATTAAATCCATACAGATACTGCCTATCGGCCGCTGAATCCTGTATTTTCAGCCTATCTGTACTGGTAACCGGGAAGCACCGCCATGACCCTATACGTCAACCTCGCCGAACTGTTGGGCACGCGCATCGAGCAGGGCTTCTATCGCCCGGGCGACAGATTGCCGTCAGTTCGGGCCTTGAGTGTGGAGCATGGGGTCAGCCTGAGCACCGTGCAGCAGGCCTACCGCGTACTGGAAGACAACGGCCTGGCGATGCCCAAACCCAAATCCGGCTACTTCGTACCGGTGGGCCGCGACTTGCCGGCATTGCCCGCCGTAGGCCGCCCGGCCCAGCGCCCGGTGGAAATTTCCCAGTGGGACCAAGTGCTGGAGCTGATCCGCGCGGTGCCACGCAAAGACGCCATACAGTTGGGCCGGGGCATGCCGGATGTATTGTCGCCGACCATGAAACCCCTGCTACGCAGCCTCGCCCGGATCAGTCGGCGCCAGGACATGCCGGGGCTGTATTACGACACTATCCACGGCAACCTGGACCTGCGTGAACAGATTGCCCGCCTGATGCTCGATTCAGGCTGCCAACTGACGCCCCAGGACCTGGTGATCACCACCGGCTGCCACGAGGCCCTGTCCGCCAGCATCCACGCCATTTGCGAGCCCGGCGACATCGTTGCCGTCGACTCGCCAAGCTTCCACGGCGCCATGCAAACCCTGAAGGGCCTGGGCATGAAAGCCCTGGAAATCCCCACCGACCCACTCACCGGTATCAGCCTGGAAGCGCTGGAACTGGCACTGGAACAATGGCCGATCAAAGTCATACAGTTGACCCCCAACTGCAACAACCCACTGGGCTACATCATGCCGGAGTCGCGCAAACGCGCACTGCTGACCCTGGCCCAGCGCTTTGACGTGGCGATCATCGAAGACGACGTGTATGGCGAACTGGCCTACAGCTACCCGCGGCCACGCACCATCAAGTCCTTCGACGAAGATGGCCGCGTCGTACTGTGCAGCTCTTTCTCGAAGACCCTCGCACCCGGCCTGCGGATTGGCTGGGTCGCACCCGGTCGCTATCTGGAGCGTGTGCTGCACATGAAATACATCAGCACCGGCTCCACCGCGACCCAGCCGCAGATCGCAATTGCCGAGTTTCTGAAAGGTGGACATTTCGAGCCACATTTGCGGCGGATGCGCACGCAATACCAGCGCAATCGCGACCTGATGCTCGATTGGGTCAGCCGCTATTTCCCGGCGGGCACCCGCGCCAGCCGCCCCCAGGGCAGTTTCATGCTGTGGGTGGAACTGCCGGAAGGCTTCGATACCCTGAAACTCAACCGGCTGCTGGTGGATGAAGGTGTACAGATTGCCGTGGGAAGTATCTTTTCCGCCTCCGGCAAGTACAGGAACTGCCTGCGCATGAACTACGCTGCCAAACCAACGCCGCAGATTGAAGAGGCTGTACGCAAGGTCGGCGCGACCGCCATCCGGTTGCTGGCCGAAGCGATGGACTGACCTTTTACGGGAAATAGCCGTCATATGCCGACAATCGCCCTGATTCGGAACCCATGTCATTGATGACCCACCGGCTATTACCGTTTTTCCTGCTGGGCATCCTGGCCCTGGGCGGCTGCGCCACCATCGACGCGCCACGCACACCCAGCGAGGCGCTGCCGGCCAGCGAATCTTCCTTCGGCCGCTCGATCCAGGCCCAGGCCGCACCCTACAAAGGCCGCTCCGGGTTCCGCCTGCTGCCCAACAGCAGCGAAGCCTTCATGGCCCGCGCCGAACTGATCCGCAACGCCCAGACCAGCCTCGACTTGCAGTACTACATCGTCCACGACGGCATCAGCACCCGCATGCTCGTGGATGAACTGCTCAAGGCCGCCGACCGTGGCGTGCGCGTGCGCATCCTGCTGGACGACACCACGAGTGACGGCCTGGACCAGATCATCGCCACCCTCGCCGCCCACCCGCAGATCCAGATTCGCCTGTTCAACCCGCTGCACCTGGGCCGCAGCACCGGCGTGACGCGGGCCATGGCGCGGCTGTTCGACCTGTCGCTGCAACACCGGCGCATGCACAACAAGCTGTGGCTGGCAGACAACAGCGTGGCCATCGTTGGCGGGCGCAACCTGGGGGATGAGTATTTCGACGCCGAGCCCAACCTCAACTTCACCGATATCGACATGCTCAGCGTGGGCCCGGTGGCCGAGCAACTGGGCCACAGTTTCGATCAGTACTGGAACAGTGCCCTGAGCAAACCCATTGGTGACTTCGTCAGCAGCGCTTCCAAAGGCGACCTGGCCAGTGCCCGCGTACGCCTGGAAGATTCCCTTGCCGAGTCTCGCCAACAAAACCATGCCCTGTACAACCGCCTGCGCACCTACAAGACCCAGCCGCGCATGGACATCTGGCGCCGTGAGCTGATCTGGGCCTGGAACCAGGCACTGTGGGATGCGCCGAGCAAGGTGCTGGCCAAGGCCGATCCGGATCCACGGCTGCTGCTGACGACCCAACTGGCGCCGGAGTTGGAAGGTGTCAGCCATGAGCTGATGATGATTTCGGCTTACTTCGTGCCCGGGCAGCCCGGGCTGGTGTACCTGACCGGGCGTGCGGACGCCGGCGTATCGGTAAGCCTGCTGACCAATTCCCTGGAAGCCACCGACGTACCGGCCGTGCACGGCGGTTATGCGCCCTATCGCAAGGCGCTGCTGGAACACGGGGTGAAGCTATACGAGTTGCGCCGCCAGCCGGGAGACGGTGGCGGCAGCGGCCCTCATCTGTTCCGCAAAGGTACATTCCACGGTTCGGATTCCAGCCTGCACAGCAAGGCGATCATCTTTGATCGGGAGAAATCCTTCATCGGCTCATTCAACTTCGACCCGCGCTCGGTGCTGTGGAACACCGAAGTCGGGGTGCTGGTGGACAGTCCCGAACTGGCGGAACACGTGCGCAACCTGGCACTGGAGGGCATGGCGCCCCCGTTGAGCTACCAGGCGAAGCTGCAGGATGGCCAGGTGGTATGGGTGACCGAAGACAACGGCCAACTGCACACCCTGACCCGCGAACCCGGCAGTTGGTGGCGCCGGTTCAATGCCTGGTTTGCCACATCCGTCGGGCTGGAACGCATGCTTTAAGAACAGCGACGGGACCTGTGGGAGCTGGCTTGCCTGCGATGGCGGAGTGTCAGTTTACGTACCCGGTGCTGACACTCCGCCATCGCGGGCAAGCCCGGCTCCCACAGGTGATCGCATTTCAAGTTCAGGCGGGTTGTGCGGCGCCGAACGCACCTTGGCGCAGCAACAGGATCACCAACCCCAACGCCCCCGCCGCCATCAACAACGGCAACGCATGCCCGCTGATCCACTGGCTGCCGGCACCGGCCACCAGCGGGCCGATCAGGCAGCCAATGCCCCACAGCTGCGCGATATGCGCATTGGCGCGCACCAGCGCGTCGTCGCGGTAGCGCTCGCCAATCAGGATCAGCGACAGGGTGAACAACCCGCCGGCGCTGGCCCCGAACAGCACCCACACCGGCCAGATCAGCAGCGTATCGAGCAACAGCGGAATCGCCAGGCTCGTCACCAGCAGCATCAGCGCGCAGCCGAGAAACAGCATGCGCCGAGGCAGGTAGTCCGCCAGCGCGCCAATCGGCAGTTGCAGCAACGCATCACCGACCACCACCGTGCTGACCATCGCCAGGGCAATCTCGGCGGTGAAACCCTGTTGCAGGCAATACACCGGCAACAACGTAAGAATCATCGCCTCGAATGCGGCGAACAACGCCACCGCCCAGGCAATCGCCGGCAAGCCCTGGCAGAAGCGCAGCAGGTCGCCAAAGGTCACGCTGAAAGACTCGGCAGTCGGCGCACCGGAACGGCCCAGCAGCAGGATCGGCGAGCACGTCAGCAGGCCGACACCCACCCAGAAGCCAATATCGTTGTCCGTACCCAGCGCGCCCAGCAGCAACGGGCCCGATAGCTGGCTCAAGGCATAGCTGCAGCCATACAGCGCCACCAGACGGCCGCGCCAGCGTTCGATCACCAGTTGGTTGATCCAGCTTTCGCCGAGGATAAACACGATGGTCAGGATCACCCCGATCATCAGCCGCAACACCAGCCATACCGGGTAGCTGGGCAATACCGCCAGCAAGCCGATGGAAATCGCCCCCGCCCACAGGCACAGGCGCATCAGGTTCGCCGTGCCCAGGCGCGAGGCCAGGCCGCTGGAGACCTTGGCACCCAGTAGCACACCGAAGGCCGGCATCGCCGCCATGACTCCGATGGCGAAGCTGCCATAGCCCCAGCTTTCCAGGCGCAGGGACACCAGCGGCATGCTCACGCCCAAGGCCAGGCCCACGCTCAAGACCGACGCCAACACGGCGAAATAGGTCGCCCAACGCATTTCCACGCTCCTGTGGATTACTTGGAGATCATACAAAACAGTGTGGGAGCGGGCTTGCTCGCGAATGCGGTGTACCAGTCAATACATCAGCGACTGTGATACCTCATTCGCGAGCAAGCCCGCTCCCACATTTTTTACAGCGGTGTTCCTGGAGGCTTACAACTTGATCCAGGTCGCCTTCAGCTCGGTGTACTTGTCGAACGCGTGCAGCGACTTGTCGCGGCCGTTACCCGACTGCTTGAAACCACCGAACGGTGCGGTCATGTCGCCGCCATCGTACTGGTTGACCCATACGCTGCCGGCACGCAGGGCCTTGGCAGTCAGGTGCGCCTTGGAGATGTTCGACGTCCACACCGCAGCGGCCAGGCCGTATTGGGTGTCGTTGGCGATCGCAATGGCTTCTTCCACGCTGTCGAAGGCAATCACCGACAGCACCGGGCCGAAGATTTCTTCCTGGGCGATCTTCATGGCGTTGGTCACGCCGTCGAAAATCGTCGGCTCGACATAGGTGCCACCGCTTTCCTGCAGCGTGCGCTTGCCGCCGGCCACCAGCTTGGCGCCATCGGCATGCCCGGCTTCGATGTACGACAGCACGGTGTTCATCTGCTGGGTGTCCACCAGCGCACCGACCGTGGTGGCCGGGTCCAGCGGGTTGCCCGGCTTCCAGGCCTTGAGGGCCTCGATCACCAGCGGCAGGAATTTATCCTTGATCGAACGCTCCACCAGCAGGCGCGAACCGGCGGTGCACACTTCGCCCTGGTTGAAGGCGATGGCGCCAGCCGCGGATTCGGCGGCGGCTTGCAGGTCCGGGGCATCGGCAAACACGATGTTCGGGCTCTTGCCGCCAGCTTCCAGCCAGACGCGCTTCATGTTCGACTCGCCGGAGCGAATCAGCAGTTGCTTGGCGATCTTGGTGGAACCGGTGAACACCAGGGTGTCGACGTCCATGTGCAGCGCCAGGGCGTTGCCCACGGTATGGCCATAACCCGGCAGCACATTGAACACGCCTTTCGGGATGCCGGCTTCAACCGCGAGGGCAGCGATGCGGATGGCGGTCAGTGGTGATTTTTCAGACGGCTTGAGGATCACCGAGTTACCGGTGGACAACGCCGGCCCAAGTTTCCAGCAGGCCATCATCAGCGGGAAGTTCCACGGCACGATGGCCGCAACAACGCCGACGGGCTCACGGGTCACCAGGCCAAGCTGGTCGTGAGGGGTGGCTGCGACTTCATCGTAGATCTTGTCGATGGCCTCGCCGCTCCAGCTCAGCGCTTGCGCCGCGCCTGGGACGTCGATGTTCAGGGAGTCGCTGATCGGCTTGCCCATGTCCAGGGTTTCAAGCAGTGCCAGCTCTTCGGCGTTGGCCTTGAGCAGGCCGGCGAAACGGATCATGGTGGCTTTGCGCTTGGCTGGCGCCAGGCGCGACCAGGCACCGGAATTGAACGTGGCACGGGCGTTTTCTACGGCACGCTGGGCGTCGGCGACGTCACAGCTGGCAACGGTTGCCAGCAGGCGGCCATCGACTGGGCTCAGGCATTCGAACGTGTCGCCGGAAACGGCGGCGGTGTATTCGCCATTGATGTAGGCGCGGCCTTCGATCTTCAGATCCTTGGCGCGTTGTTCCCAGTCGGCACGGGTCAGGGTGGTCATGCGAGTGTCCTCCTCTTATTGAATACAAGGGCCGGGCGATGTACCCAGGCACCTTCGAAGAATTCTTGCCCGGCCAGCCAGCTGTTCGGCTCAAGGCAGCTGCCACCCTAAACCAGCGGCGATGGATGTTTCAATATATTTGACATAACGGCAGCAAACGCCCTTGCGATGTTCATTTTAATAAACATAGACTTTGAGCTCTCCAACCGCAGGCCAGACGGGACACGCCCATGAACATCCAGAATATCGTCGACTTCAGCCAGGCCAGGACCGAGCCTGATCGCTACCGTCCGGCTGCGGAGAAAATCCTCAAGGGCGACCCGGAGCAAACCGTCTACAACCACTACAACAGTCCGTGCGGCCAGATGAGCGCCGGGGTCTGGGAAGGTGAAGTCGGACAGTGGAAGGTCAACTACACCGAGCATGAGTATTGCGAGATCGTGCAGGGTGTTTCGGTGTTGCGCGATGCCGACGGCAACGCCAAGACCTTGCGGGCCGGTGATCGCTTCGTCATTCCGGCCGGCTTCAGCGGCACCTGGGAAGTGCTGGAACACTGCCGCAAGATCTACGTGGTGTTCGAAGAAAAGGCCTGATCATTTATCAGGCACAAAAAAAAGCCCGCATCGTGAGATACGGGCTTTTTTTCACAAGAAAGAAAACCAATTACTTGATTTTGCCTTCTTTGTAGATCACGTGCTTGCGAACGCGCGGGTCGAACATTTTCTTTTCGAGCTTGTCCGGGGTAGTACGCTTGTTCTTGTCGGTAGTGTAGAAGTGACCAGTACCGGCGCTAGAGATCATTCGAATCAATTCACGCATGATTTAGCTCCTTAGATTTTGCCGTCGCGGCGCAGTTCGGCCAGCACGACAGTGATGCCGCGCTTGTCGATAACACGCATGCCTTTGGCAGATACGCGCAGACGAACAAAACGTTTCTCTTCTTCAACCCAAAAGCGGTGATGCTGCAGGTTTGGCAGGAAACGACGACGGGTTTTGTTGTTTGCGTGGGAAATGTTATTCCCAGTCACCGGACCCTTACCGGTAACTTGACAGACTCTCGACATGCCTCAGCCCTCTAAAACCACATGCCCAACCCGGCATGGGTTGGCCGCTTAATCTCTCAGTCATTTGGCGCCAGGCGCCGCGTTTCTTTAGGGTCTTACCGGCTACACCTACTAGCGAAGGAACCGGGCCCCTAGAAAAGAGCGCTGCTTTATACCAGAAAGACCCCAGTGCAACAACAGGCCGTGTACTTTTATACGCGTAAATCCAGGCCATGGACGCCTGAACCGTTGCCAGGGTGGGCCGCTATAGAAGCTAACCGCTCGTCGCACAGAATGATTTACAGCGCCCGCGCGCACTGCAAAGTGCTCGGCAAAACGACCTGAGGCGCCATCAAAACAGTATTTGCGGCAAAAGCACAGGCAAAAATGGGCTAGTCATTTGTCAATCAGCCCACTACGGTAGGACTTTTCCAGACTGCACTCGCAGATGGGCCTTCGATCTGCAAAGGAAACCGAATATGCGCCTCGCTGCCCTACCGCTATTGCTAGCCCCTCTTTTTATTGCTGCACACGCCCAGGCGGCCACTACCCTGAGCGTCTGCACCGAAGCCAGCCCCGAAGGCTTCGACGTGGTGCAATACAACTCGCTGACCACCACCAACGCCTCGGCAGACGTATTGATGAACCGCCTGGTGGACTTCGACGCCACCAGCGGCAAGCTGGTCCCGAGCCTCGCGGACAGCTGGGAAGTGTCGCCGGACGGCCTCACCTACACCTTCAAGCTGCACCCGGACGTTAAATTCCACCGCACTGACTACTTCACGCCAAGCCGCAGCCTGACCGCCGAAGACGTGCGCTTCAGCTTCGAGCGCATGCTCGACCCGGCCAACCCCTGGCACAAGATCGCCCAGAGCGGCTTCCCCCACGCCCAGTCGCTGCAGTTGCCCACGCTGATCAAGAAGATCGACGCCCTCGACCCGCTGACCGTGCGCTTCACCCTGGACCACGCCGATTCGACCTTCCTCGCCGCCTTGAGCATGGGCTTTGCCTCGATCTACCCGGCGGAATATGCCGACAAACTGCTCAAGGCCGGCACCCCGGAGAAGCTCAACAGCCAGCCTATCGGCACCGGGCCGTTCATTTTCGGGCGTTTCCAGAAGGACGCGACGATTCGCTACAAGGCCAACCCGGATTACTTCGCCGGCAAGCCTGCGGTGGATAACCTGATCTTTGCGATCACCCCGGACGCCAACGTGCGCCTGCAGAGACTGCGTCGCGACGAGTGCCAGATCGCCTTGTCGCCCAAGCCCCTGGATATTGATGCCGCCCAGAAAGACGCCGACCTGAAGGTCGAGAAAACCGCGGCCTTCATGACCGCGTTTGTCGCCATCAACAGCCAGCATCCGCCACTGGACAAGCCGGAAGTTCGCCAGGCGATCAACCTGGCCTTCGACAAGGCCAGCTATCTGAAGGCCGTATTCGAAGGCACCGCCGAAGCCGCCAACGGCCCTTACCCACCCAATACCTGGAGCTATGCCAAGGACCTGCCGGGCTATCCGCAGGACATTGCCAAGGCCAAGCAACTGCTGGATCGCGCCGGGCTCAAGGATGGCTTCAAGACCACGATCTGGACTCGGCCGTCGGGCAGCCTGCTGAACCCCAACCCCAGCCTGGGCGCACAACTGCTGCAGGCGGACCTGGCCAAGGTCGGCATCCAGGCTGAAATCCGTGTGATCGAGTGGGGCGAACTGATCCGCCGCGCCAAGGCCGGCGAGCACGACTTGCTGTTCATGGGCTGGGCCGGTGACAACGGCGACCCGGATAACTTCCTGACGCCGCAGTTCTCCTGCGCGGCCGTGAAGTCCGGCACCAACTTCGCCCGCTACTGCGACCCGGCGCTGGACAAGCTGATCAGCGCCGGCAAGACCACCAGCGAACAAGGCGTGCGCAGCAAGCTGTACCAGCAGGCCCAGGCGCAGATCCAGCAACAGGCGCTCTGGCTGCCACTGGCGCACCCGACCGCGTTTGCGCTGACCCGCAAGAATGTCGAGGGGTATCAGGTGAGCCCGTTCGGGCGCCAGGATTACTCCAAGGTCAGCGTCAAGCCCTGACCCCTGCCAGGGGCTGGCATGCCAGCCCCTACATCCACCCAAATTCCGCCATCGACAGCGGGTCACCCTCCCCCACAATGATGTGGTCCAGCACACGCACGTCCACCATCTCCAGCGCCTTTTGCAGCACCTTGGTCAATTTTCGATCAGCGATGCTGGGCTCGGGGCTGCCGGAAGGATGGTTGTGGCACAGGATCAGCGCCGCGGCGTTGTAGTCCAGCGCGCGCTTCACCACTTGTCGCGGGTAGACGATGGCGTTGTCGATGGTGCCTTGAAACAGCTTTTCGAAGCCCAGCACTCGATGCTTGGCGTCGAGAAACAGGCAGCCGAATATCTCGTGAGGCTCGTGGCGCAGCAGTGCCTTGAGGTAGTCGCGCACGGCCTCCGGGCTTTCCAGCACCGAATCGTTGCGCAGGCGTTCAGCCAAATGGCGGCGCGCCATCTCCAGTACGGCTTGAAGCTGGGCGAACTTCGCCGGCCCCAACCCCAAATGCTGGCTGAACACCGGCTGCCTCGCCTCCATCAGCGCCCGAAGGCTGCCAAATTGCGCCAGCAGATGGCGCGCCAGGTCCACGGCACTTTTGCCTGACACCCCGGTGCGCAGGAAAATCGCCAGCAATTCCGCGTCGGAAAGGTTCTCCGCTCCCAGCTCCAACAGCTTCTCCCGCGGACGCTCTGCCGCAGGCCAATCGCGAATACTCATGGCACCTCCGTGTGCATGTGCGCCGCTGTTGCATGGCGGACGCTGTGGTATCTTAGGCCATCTTTTTGCGTGCGATTTCACCTGGGGAGGGGGCATCGCAACGCCATCACTGAACTGGAAAGGCAAGCCAATGCAGCGTCTGTATCGGAAACGCATCGTTCTCGGCGTCGGCGGCGGCATTGCCGCCTACAAGAGCGCAGAGCTGGTTCGCAGGCTTCTCGACCAAGGCGCCGAAGTGCGCGTGGTCATGACCCGTGGCGGCAGTGAATTCATCACCCCGTTGACCATGCAGGCCTTGTCCGGCCACCCGGTTCACCTCGACCTGCTGGACCCTGCGGCCGAAGCCGCCATGGGCCACATCGAGCTGGCCAAGTGGGCCGACCTGGTGCTGATCGCCCCGGCCACCGCCGACCTGATCGCCCGCCTGGCCCAAGGCATTGCCGACGACCTGCTGACCACCCTGGTACTGGCCACCGACGCCACCGTCGCGATCGCCCCGGCCATGAACCAGGCCATGTGGCGCGACCCGGCCACCCAGGCCAACACCCAACTCCTGCAAAGCCGCGGCCTCAAGGTTTTCGGCCCGGCCTCCGGCAGCCAGGCCTGCGGCGACGTGGGCATGGGCCGCATGCTCGAAGCCACCGACCTGGCCCACTGCGCCGCCGACTGCTTCCAGCACCTGGCCCTGACCGGCAAGCACGTGCTGATCACCGCCGGCCCGACCCAGGAAAACATCGACCCGGTGCGCTACATCACCAACCATAGCTCAGGAAAAATGGGCTTTGCCCTGGCGGAAGCGGCGGTCGAGGCAGGCGCCCGTGTGACGTTGATCACCGGCCCGGTGCATCTGCCGACCCCGGATCGCGTCACCCGAATCGACGTAGTCAGCGCCCGCGACATGCTGGCGGCCTGTGAAGCGGCGATTCCCTGCGACCTGTTCATCGCTTCGGCTGCGGTAGCGGACTACCGCCCCGAGGTGGTTGCGCCGCAGAAACTCAAGAAAGACCCTACAAGCGGCGACGGCCTGCTCCTGCAAATGGTCCGTAACCCGGACATCCTGGCGACCATCGCCACCCGTGAGGACCGCCCGTTCAGCGTCGGTTTTGCTGCCGAAACCGAGCATTTGCTGGACTATGCCGCACGCAAATTGAAAGACAAAAACCTCGACCTGATTGTCGCCAACGATGTCGCCAACCCGAGCATCGGCTTCAACAGCGAGGAAAATGCCATCAGCGTGATCGACCGCGAGTTGCACGCTACCGTTTTCGCCCAGACCAGCAAGGGCAAGATTGCCCGCCAACTGATCTCTTTTATCGCCCAACGGCTGAACCAGGTTTAATTTCCATGCACGCTTTGCAAGCCAAGATCCTCGACCCCCGCATCGGCAACGAATTCCCGCTGCCGGCCTACGCCACACCAGGCTCCGCCGGCCTCGACCTGCGCGCCATGCTCAAGCAGGACACCGTGCTTGAGCCAGGCCAGACCATTCTGATTCCGACCGGCCTGTCGATCTACGTGGGCGACCCGGGCCTGGCGGCGCTGATCCTGCCGCGCTCCGGCCTGGGCCACAAACACGGCATCGTCCTCGGCAACCTGGTGGGGCTGATCGACTCGGACTACCAGGGCGAGTTGATGGTGTCCTGCTGGAACCGTGGCCAGACCGCGTTCAATATCGCCGTCGGCGAGCGCATTGCCCAACTCGTACTGGTACCGGTGGTGCAGGCGCACTTCGAGCTGGTCGAAGAGTTCGACGAAACACAACGCGGCGCAGGTGGCTTCGGGCATTCCGGCAGCCACTGACTAAGCTGAATTGACTTAGCCGAACAAGCCGGGTGCCTCACCCGGCCTGATGCCAACGCATGGCCTTTCAGGATGAAGAATGCGCGGAACTTACCAGCAAGGTTTCCCCAGTGAAATCAGGGCATTAAGGGGGCAAAAGGGCGGAGCTTCGGCGCCGATGGCACTTTTGCACCACGAACTCTATGCCAAAAACGCCGTCTTACCCTTCAGTTTGAGCCTGCCGGTCAGCACCCTTGAGGCCAGCCCAGCCCCTTATCGATGGAGTTCCCCCCCGCAATGAGCAACCCAGCCCGAGTCGCCCCGACATTTCCCGACAGCATTTTCCGCGCCTATGACATTCGTGGCGTGGTCCCCAAGACCCTGACCGCCGAGACCGCCTACTGGATCGGCCGCGCCATTGGCTCCCAGAGCCTGGCACAGGGCGAGCCCAACGTTTCCGTAGGCCGTGATGGCCGCCTGTCCGGCCCCGAACTCGTCGAGCAACTGATCCAGGGCCTGGCCGACAGCGGTTGCCACGTCAGCGACGTGGGCCTGGTGCCGACGCCTGCGCTGTACTACGCAGCCAACGTACTGGCCGGCAAGTCGGGCGTGATGCTCACCGGCAGCCATAACCCGTCGGACTACAACGGCTTCAAGATCGTCATCGCTGGCGATACCCTCGCCAACGAACAGATCCAGGCCCTGCACACCCGCCTGAAGACCAACGACCTGACCAGCGGCGAAGGCAGCGTCACCAAAGTCGACATCCTGCAGCGCTACTCTGACCAAATCACCGGCGACGTCAAACTCGCGCGCCGCCTCAAAGTGGTGGTGGACTGCGGCAATGGCGCGGCCGGCGTGATCGCCCCGCAACTGCTCGAAGCCCTGAACTGCGAAGTGATCCCGCTGTTCTGTGACGTCGACGGCAACTTCCCGAACCATCACCCGGATCCAGGCAAGCCCGAGAACCTGGTAGACCTGATCGCCAAGGTCAAGGAGACCGGGGCTGACGTCGGCCTGGCCTTCGACGGTGACGGCGACCGCGTTGGCGTGGTGACGGACACCGGCGAAAACGTGTTTGCGGACCGCCTGCTGATGCTGTTTGCCCGCGACGTGGTTGCGCGCAACCCAGGTGCCGAAATTATCTTCGACGTGAAGTGCACCCGCCGCCTCACACCGCTGATCAAGGAATACGGCGGTCGCCCGCTAATGTGGAAGACTGGCCACTCGTTGATCAAAAAGAAAATGAAAGAAACCGGCGCGCTGTTGGCCGGCGAAATGAGCGGCCATGTGTTCTTCAAGGAGCGCTGGTTCGGCTTTGACGACGGCATTTACAGCGCCGCTCGTCTGCTGGAGATCCTCAGCAAGGAAAAATCGACCGCGCAGGAGCTGTTCCAGACCTTCCCGAATGATATTTCTACGCCAGAGATCAATATCCATGTGACCGAGGAGAGCAAATTCAGCATCATTGACGCACTGCACGATGCGCAATGGGGCGAAGGCGCCGACCTGACCAGCATTGATGGTGTGCGAGTCGATTACGCCAAAGGCTGGGGCCTGGTTCGCGCATCCAACACCACACCGGTGCTGGTGCTGCGTTTCGAGGCGGATACCGAGGCTGAGTTGCAGCGCATCAAGGACGTGTTCCACGCCCAGTTGAAACGTGTTGCCCCTGATCTCCAATTACCGTTCTGATTTTTTACCGGAGCCCTGAATGACCCTCGAACGCGAAGCCGCCGCCAATACTGCCAAGGTCCTTTCCGAAGCGTTGCCTTACATTCGACGCTACGTCGGCAAGACGCTGGTGATCAAGTACGGCGGCAATGCCATGGAAAGCGACGAGCTGAAAACCGGCTTTGCCCGCGACATCGTGTTGATGAAAGCCGTCGGGATCAACCCGGTGGTGGTGCACGGTGGCGGCCCGCAAATCGGTGACCTGCTCAAGCGCCTGTCCATCGAGAGTCACTTCATCGACGGCATGCGTGTGACCGACGCCCAGACCATGGACGTGGTAGAGATGGTCCTGGGCGGCCAGGTGAACAAAGACATCGTCAACCTGATCAACCGCCATGGCGGCAGCGCCATCGGCCTGACCGGCAAGGACGCCGAACTGATCCGGGCGAAGAAGCTCACCGTGACCCGCAAGACCCCGGAGATGACCCAGCCGGAAATCATCGACATCGGCCAGGTGGGCGAAGTGATCGGCATCAACACCGACCTGCTGAACCTGCTGGTGAAAGGCGATTTCATTCCGGTGATCGCGCCGATCGGTGTCGGTGCCAACGGTGAGTCCTACAACATCAACGCCGACCTGGTGGCCGGCAAGGTGGCCGAGGCGCTGAAGGCCGAGAAGCTGATGCTGCTCACCAACATCGCCGGCTTGATGGACAAGGAAGGCAAGGTCTTGACCGGCCTGACGACCCAGCAAGTGGACGACCTGATCGCCGACGGCACCATCTACGGCGGCATGCTGCCGAAGATCCGCTGCGCGCTGGAAGCGGTGCAAGGCGGCGTTGGCAGCTCGTTGATCCTGGATGGCCGGGTGCCGAATGCGATCCTGCTGGAAATCTTCACCGATACCGGTGTGGGTACCCTGATCAGCAACCGCAAGCGCCCCTAAGCGCTGGTAAACAAAAAGGCCCCGTTCAATTCGATTGAACGGGGCCTTTTCTATGTACTCGGTCTAAAAATGTGGGAGCGGGCTTGCTCGCGAAAGCGGCGGGTCAGTCGACACATATATCAACTGACAAGCCGTATTCGCGAGCAAGCCCGCTCCCACATGGATCTTCTAAACGCCGAACTGCTCGCGATAGGCCTTGACCGCCGGCAAATGCTGCTTGAGCTGCGGGTCATCTTCCAGGAACTGCAACACCTGGTTCAGGGACACGATGCTCACCACCGGAATCGCGAAATCACGTTCCACTTCCTGGATCGCCGACAATTCACCGTTGCCGCGCTCCTGGCGGTTCAGCGCGATCAACACGCCGGCCGCCTTGGCGCCGTCCTGGGAAGCGATGATCTGCATCACTTCGCGAATCGCCGTACCGGCAGTGATCACGTCGTCGATGATCAGCACGTCGCCCTTGAGCGGCGCACCCACCAGGCTACCGCCTTCGCCGTGGGCCTTGGCTTCCTTGCGGTTGAAGCACCAAGGCAAATCCAGCTCGTGATGTTCAGCCAACGCCACGGCGGTCGCGGCCGCCAGGGGGATGCCTTTGTAGGCAGGGCCGAACAGCACGTCGAAGGAAATGCCGCTTTCAACGATGGCGGCCGCATAGAAACGACCCAGCTGCGCCAGGGCAGAACCCGAGTTGAAAAGGCCGGCATTGAAGAAGTAAGGGCTGGTGCGCCCGGACTTCAAAGTGAACTCACCGAAGCGCAATACGCCGCGATCGATGGCAAAACGAATAAAATCGCGTTGATACGCCTGCATGAAAAAAGCCTCAGATACCACGGATTTAGCTAATTAGGTAGACGGCGTGTATCATACACGCACGCGATTTTTGGGGCCATTTATGCGGATCATCAGTGTGAACGTCAATGGTATTCAGGCTGCAGTCGAGCGTGGTTTGCTCAGTTGGCTGCAAGCCCAGAATGCCGACGTCATCTGCCTGCAGGACACCCGCGCCTCCGCCTTTGAACTGGACGACCCAGCCTTCCAACTGGATGGCTACTTCCTTTATGCCTGTGATGCCGAAGTTCCCGCCCAAGGCGGCGTGGCTTTGTATTCGCGGTTGCAACCCAAGGCGGTCATCAGCGGCCTCGGCTTCGAGACAGCCGACCGCTACGGGCGCTACCTGCAAGCCGATTTCGATAAGGTCAGCATTGCGACCTTGCTGCTTCCATCAGGGCAGAATGGCGATGAAGACTTGAACCAGAAGTTCAAGCTAATGGACGACTTCGCCCGTTATCTGGATAAACAGCGGCGCAAACGTCGCGAGTACATTTACTGTGGCTCGCTGTACGTGGCGCAACAGAAGCTGGATATCAAGAACTGGCGCGACAGCCAGCAATCCCCGGGCTTCCTGGCGCCGGAACGGGCCTGGATGGACGAGATTGTCGGCAACATGGGCTATGTCGATGCCCTGCGGGAAGTCAGCCGCGAAGGCGACCAGTACAGCTGGTGGCCGGATAACGAACAGGCCGAGATGCTCAACCTCGGCTGGCGTTTTGACTACCAGCTGCTGACGCCAGGCTTGCGTCGCTTCGTGCGCAGCGCACGTCTGCCACGCCAGCCGCGCTTCTCGCAGCACGCGCCGCTGATCGTGGACTACGACTGGACCTTGACCATCTAAGGTCTTTTTCCAGGCACAAAAAAACCGACATCACTGTCGGTTTTTTTGTGGGCGGTGGTTATTTGATCAACCGCAATGTCCACGGATAACGATAAGCCACGCCCTTGTTGGCCTTGATGCCCGCAATGATCGTCATCACCACCGCGCCGATCACCAGCACGGTCATCAACACGAAGCCGATCACGATAAAACCCAGCAGGAAGCAGACCGCCCAGGCAATGCCCACGGTGATCTGGAAATTCAGCGCTTCCTTGCCCTGGTCATCAATGAACGGGTCTGCATCCTTCTTCACCTGCCAGAGAATCAAGGGCCCCAGCAGGCTGCCGAACGGGAACATCAGCCCGAAGAACGCCGCAAAATGACAGAGCATCGCCCACTGGCGAACTTCCTTGGACGGTGTCGGCAGTGGAAGTTGGCTGTCACTCATGGCGTAGCTCCTTGGGATTGAATCAGTCGGCCAATGCGGCGTTCTGCAGTTCGAAGATTTCGGTCATGCCCTTCTGGGCCAGGGCCAGCATGGCATTCAGGTCCGCCGGCTGGAATGGCGCGCCTTCGGCGGTGCCCTGCACTTCGATGAAACCACCGGTGCTGGTCATCACCACGTTCAGGTCGGTCTCGGCAGCCGAATCTTCAAGATAGTCCAGATCCAGCACCGGCTCGCCCTGATACATGCCGACCGATACAGCCGCGATCATCTGCTTGAGCGGATCGCCGCCTTTCAGGCCGCCACGTTTCTTGATGACTTTGAGCGCGTCGACCAGGGCAACCATGGCGCCGGTGATGGAGGCAGTACGGGTGCCACCGTCGGCCTGGATCACGTCGCAGTCGACGTACAGGGTCACGTCGCCCAGCTTGGACATGTCCAGGGCTGCACGCAGGGAGCGACCGATCAGGCGCTGGATTTCCAGGGTGCGGCCGCCTTGCTTGCCACGGCTGGCTTCACGCTGGTTACGCTCGCCGGTGGCGCGCGGCAGCATGCCGTATTCGGCGGTCAACCAACCCTGGCCCTGGCCCTTGAGGAAACGCGGCACGCCGTTTTCGACGCTGACGGTGCAGATAACCTTGGTATCGCCAAACTCGACCAGTACAGATCCCTCGGCGTGTTTGGTGTAGTTGCGGGTGATGCGGATCGAGCGGAGCTGATCGGCAGCGCGACCACTTGGACGTTTCATAGGGGATACCTGTACGGAGGACGAAAAACTGCCGAGCATTATAGAGCCGCCAGCCCTGATCGGCACGGCTAAAAAATCCTGTTACAAACCCGGGCACCGAAGCCACTGTTTGGGGCCACCCGTCCCCTTGAGCTACAATCCTGCGCCTTCGCAGCCTGTCGGCTTCAATCTACCCATCAGCCCGCCTGTTTGCGGGACTGCATCGCGAGGTACCTCCATGGTGCACAGCATGACCGCCTTCGCCCGCGTCGAAAAAGCCGGCGTCCAAGGCACCCTGAGCTGGGAATTGCGCTCGGTCAACAGCCGCTACCTGGAGCCGCACCTGCGCCTGCCGGAATCGTTTCGCGACCTCGAAGGCGCGGTTCGTGAGGCACTGCGCCAGGGCATCTCCCGCGGCAAGCTGGAATGCACCCTGCGCTTTACCGAGGAAACCACCGGCAAGCCGTTGCAGGTGGATCGCGAGCGCGCCGCCCAATTGGTCGCCGCCGCCGAAACCATCGCCGGCCTGATCAAGCAGCCTGCCGCCATCAACCCGCTGGAAGTCCTGGCCTGGCCCGGCGTGCTGGTGGCCGACGCCACTGACCCACAGGCGTTGAACGCCGAGGCGCTGGCCCTGTTCAACCAGGGCTTGAAAGAACTCAAGGCCGGCCGCGAGCGTGAAGGGGCCGAACTGGCCCGCCTGATCAGCGACCGCCTGACCTCCATTGAAGAAGACGTGGTGACCCTGCGCGAACTGGTGCCGCAGATGCTTGCCACCCAGCGCCAGAAGGTCCTGGACCGCTTCGCCGACATGCAGGCCGAACTGGATCCGGTGCGCCTGGAGCAAGAGATGGTCCTGCTGGCGCAAAAAAGCGACGTGGCCGAAGAACTCGACCGCCTGAGCACCCACATCCTGGAAGTGCGCCGCGTGCTCAAGTCCGCCGGTGCCGCCGGTCGGCGCCTGGACTTCCTGATGCAGGAACTCAACCGCGAAGCCAATACACTGGGCTCCAAAGCCTTTGATCCGCGCAGCACCCAGGCGGCGGTCAACCTCAAAGTGTTGATCGAGCAAATGCGCGAACAAGTACAGAATATCGAGTAAGGCACCCTGACATGACCCACAGCACCGGCACCCTTTACATCATTTCCGCCCCATCGGGCGCGGGCAAAAGCAGCCTGGTCAAGGCCCTGACCGACGCTGACGAGCAGATCCGCATCTCGGTGTCCCACACCACCCGCGCCATGCGCCCGGGTGAAGTGAACGGCGTGCACTACCACTTCGTCGAGCGCACCGAGTTCGTCAAGATGATCGAGCACGGTGATTTCCTGGAGCGCGCCGAGGTCTTCGGCAACCTCTACGGCACCTCCCAAAGCCACCTGCAGCAGACCCTGGACGAAGGCCACGACCTGATCCTGGAAATCGACTGGCAGGGCGCCGAGCAAGTGCGCCAGCTGATGCCCAAAGCTCGCTCGATCTTCATCCTGCCGCCTTCGCTGGAAGCGTTGCACCAGCGCCTGACCAATCGTGGCCAGGACAGCGACGAGATCATCGAAGGTCGCATGCGTGAAGCCGTCAGTGAAATGAGCCACTACGTCGACTACGACTACCTGATCATCAACGACGATTTCGCTCACGCGCTGGACGATCTGAAAGCGATTTTCCGCGCCAATCAGCTCCAGCAAAAGCGTCAGCAGCAGCGTTTCGGCAAATTATTGGCCGAACTGCTCGGCTGATTGGCTCTTCCCAAAACCGCTGCAGGGGCTTTACATTGGCACTTGTAGCGCGTTTGCGATGGCCTGCGAAAAATCAGCGCTTCCCTAAACGCTGGTGATTTTTTAAACTGTTCAGTCCGCTCGCCCAACCGGGCAGCGCGCATATTGCATTCGCTCCGAGGAATACCATGGCCCGCGTAACCGTTGAAGACTGCCTAGAACACGTGGATAACCGCTTTGAGCTGGTCATGCTCTCTACCAAGCGTGCCCGTCAACTGGCCACTGGCGGCAAAGAGCCCCTGGTCCAGTGGGAAAACGACAAGCCTACCGTTGTAGCCCTGCGTGAAATCGCTGAAGGCCTGATGAGCTACGAGTTCATCGCCAACGCCGAAATCGTTGAAGACGAACCGCTGTTTGCAGCGTTCGAGGACGAGTCCAACGAGGCCGTCTAAGCCTATGCCTGGTCGACGTAGCACGGCGCGGGGTCACAGCCAACGGCAGGAGTTAATACTTTGCCGAGCATAGACGCCCTCGCCGATCGCTTATCGACCTACCTCGGCCCAGACCAGGTCAACCTGGTCCGCCGAGCGTATTTCTACGCCGAACAAGCCCACGACGGCCAACGCCGCCGCAGTGGCGAGGCGTATGTCACGCATCCTCTTGCCGTGGCCAATATTCTTGCCGACATGCACATGGACCATCAGAGCCTGATGGCCGCGATGCTGCATGACGTGATCGAAGACACCGGCATTGCCAAGGAAGCGCTCAGTGCGCAATTTGGCGAAACCGTGGCCGAACTGGTCGACGGGGTCAGCAAACTGACCCAGATGAACTTCGAGACCAAGGCCGAAGCCCAGGCGGAAAACTTCCAGAAGATGGCCATGGCCATGGCCCGGGACATCCGGGTGATCCTGGTCAAGCTGGCCGACCGGCTGCACAACATGCGCACGCTGGAAGTGCTGTCCGGTGAAAAACGCCGGCGCATCGCCAAGGAAACCCTGGAAATCTACGCGCCCATCGCCAACCGGCTGGGCATGCACGCCATTCGTATCGAGTTCGAAGACCTCGGCTTCAAGGCCATGCACCCGATGCGTTCCGCGCGCATCTACCAGGCAGTGAAACGCGCCCGGGGCAATCGCAAGGAAATCGTCAACAAGATCGAAGAATCCCTGAGCCATTGCCTGGCGATCGATGAGATCGAGGGCGAAGTCAGCGGCCGGCAGAAACACATCTACGGCATCTACAAGAAGATGCGCGGCAAGCGCCGGGCCTTCAACGAGATCATGGACGTGTACGCGTTCCGGATCATCGTCGACAAGGTCGATACCTGCTACCGCGTGCTGGGTGCTGTACATAATTTGTACAAGCCCCTGCCGGGACGCTTCAAGGATTACATCGCGATTCCCAAGGCCAACGGCTATCAGTCGCTGCATACCACGCTGTTCGGTATGCACGGGGTGCCGATCGAGATCCAGATCCGCACCCGCGAAATGGAAGAGATGGCCAACAACGGCATCGCCGCCCATTGGCTGTACAAATCCACCGGCGACGAGCAGCCAAAAGGCACCCATGCCCGCGCCCGCCAGTGGGTCAAGGGCGTGCTGGAAATGCAGCAACGTGCCGGCAACTCCCTGGAATTTATCGAAAGCGTGAAGATCGACCTGTTCCCGGACGAGGTCTACGTGTTCACGCCCAAAGGCCGGATCATGGAGCTGCCAAAAGGCTCCACGGCGGTCGACTTTGCCTACGCGGTGCACACCGACGTGGGTAACAGCTGCATAGCCTGTCGGATCAATCGTCGACTGGCCCCGCTGTCGGAACCGCTGCAAAGCGGCTCCACGGTGGAGATCGTCAGCGCACCGGGCGCGCGCCCGAACCCGGCCTGGCTCAACTTTGTGGTCACCGGCAAGGCTCGCACCCACATCCGTCATGCCCTGAAACTGCAACGCCGTTCCGAGTCCATCAGCCTGGGCGAACGCCTGCTGAACAAGGTGCTCAACGGCTTCGACAGCTCACTGGACAAGATCCCGGCCGAACGCGTGCAGGCGATGTTGCACGAGTACCGCCAGGAACTGATCGAAGACTTGCTGGAAGACATCGGCCTGGGCAACCGCATGGCCTATGTGGTCGCGCGCCGCCTGCTGGGCGAAGGCGAACAGTTGCCAAGCCCCGAAGGCCCGCTGGCGATTCGCGGCACCGAAGGCCTGGTGCTCAGCTACGCCAAGTGCTGCACGCCGATCCCGGGCGACCCGATTGTCGGCCACCTGTCCGCCGGCAAAGGCATGGTGGTGCACCTGGACAACTGCCGCAATATCAGTGAAATCCGCCACAACCCCGAGAAATGCATCCAGCTTTCGTGGGCAAAGGATGTCACCGGCGAATTCAACGTCGAGCTGCGAGTCGAGCTGGAACACCAGCGCGGCCTGATCGCCCTGCTGGCCAGCAGCGTGAACGCGGCCGACGGCAATATCGAGAAAATCAGCATGGACGAACGCGATGGCCGCATCAGCGTGGTCCAACTGGTGGTCAGCGTGCACGACCGCGTGCACCTGGCCCGCGTGATCAAGAAACTGCGCGCCCTGACCGGGGTCATCCGCATCACCCGCATGCGCGCCTAGCCCATCCATTACAAGGAGTCATTCATGACCAAGACTGTTATCACCAGCGACAAGGCACCAGCAGCAATCGGTACTTATTCCCAGGCGATCAAGGCGGGCAATACCGTCTACATGTCCGGCCAGATTCCACTGGACCCAAAAACCATGGAGCTGGTTGAAGGCTTTGAAGCCCAGACCATCCAGGTCTTCGAAAACCTGAAGTCGGTTGCCGAAGCTGCGGGCGGTTCGTTCAAGGACATCGTCAAACTGAACATCTTCCTCACCGACCTGAGCCACTTCGCCAAGGTCAACGAGATCATGGGCAAGTACTTCGAACAGCCGTACCCAGCCCGCGCCGCCATCGGCGTTGCCGCCCTGCCAAAGGGCGCGCAGGTTGAGATGGACGCCATTCTGGTCATCGAGTAAAACATCCGGCGCAGCGCTTCCACGGGAAGGCTGCGCCGAATTGGTTCTTGGAAGGATTTCGTAATGCGCAAAGCGCTCGTTGCCTCTTCGTTGCTCGCCCTGTTGCTCGGCGGCTGCGCCAGCAATCCCGCCGACCTGGATGTGAGCGGCACCTGGATCAACCAGGCCGCCATCGACGCGGCAGCCAAGGGCGGCCCTTTGCGTGAAGCCCTGCAGAGCTATGGTCCGAACCTCGAATGGGAGGTGAACACCAAAGCGTCCCAGGCCCGCTACTACAACGGTTTTGAAGTAGCTGAAGGCAAGTTGCTGGGTGAAAAATCCGGCGCCTGGAGCGTCGACTTCTACGGCAGCTCCGCCACTGAACTCAAGCGTAAAGGCAAACTACTGTTGCAAGGGGCCAATGATAACGAGCCCGAGCAACTGTTCGCCCGTGCCAAGGATCCAGCCCCCGAAGGCGCGCCACTGGGTGCCAACTTCGAACGCACCCTGTACGCCGCCTACATGGGCGGCACCTGGAAAATCAGCAGCGGCACTGGCGAAGGCGCCACCGTACAGTTCCAGGCCAATGGCCAGGTGACCGGCTTGCCCGGCGCCGATCAGTACTCGCTGTGCCTGGCGGGCGATTGCGCCTCCATGAGCGGCGGCTACGACAGTATCTGGCTACAGTTGAACGGCCAGGGCAACCCGTGGATCTTTGCGCGCAAGGGCAAGCAACTGGAGATCTTCCAGGCGATCAACACCGCCCAGGCCGACGAGGTACCCTCGTTTACCCCCGGGCCACGACAGTGGTTGCTGGAAAAACAGTGACGCAAAAAAGGAGCCCTCAGGCTCCTTTTTCTTCACGCCGCGATCAACCCTCCAGGATCGCCGCATACCCTTCGCGATAACTCGGATAACGCGGCACCCAGCCCAACGCCTTGGCCCGGGCGTTGCTGCACTGCTTGCTACCGGCGCGTCGCACGCTGGCGTTCTCGGCCCATTCGGTCACGCCAAGGTACTCGCGCAACCAGGCAACCACCTCGGCCAGCGGGGCCGGAGTATCGTCAACGCCGATGTAGCACTTATCCAGCACACCCCCCTGCTCCACGTGCTGCAGCAAAAACGCCAGCAAACCCGCCGCGTCATCCGCGTGAATCCGGTTGCCATATAAAGGCGGATCAATCGCCACGCGATAGCCCTGGCGCACTTGGCTCAACAACCACTCCCGACCTGGACCATAAATCCCGGTAAGGCGCACGACACTGGCGGGAATGCCGCTATCCAACGCCACTTGCTCGGCTTCCAGCATGACTTGGCCGGAATAACCGCCTGCCTTGGTCTCGGAGCTTTCGTCGACCCACTCACCGTTCTGCTGCCCATACACACTGCTGCTGGACACAAACAGCAGGTGCCTGGGCTCCTGGCCGTAGTCGTTCAGCCACTCCAGCACATGCCGCAACCCTTGCACGTATGCCGCACGATAACCCGCCTCGTCGTGATCGGTGGCGGCCGCGCAATACACCAGGTAATCCACCCCGCCCACCGGCCAGGTATCGGGGCAGTCTTCATTGAACAGATCGCCGGTAATCCCGATAACACCCTTGGGAAGGCGCGAAATATCCCGCCGCAGGCCATGAACCTCCCAGCCCTGGGCCAGCAATTGGGTGGCCAGACGGCTACCGACATCGCCGCAACCGGCAATCACCACAGAAGGCGCAGACATCACAAAACTCCGTTCTTAAAGGTCAAGGTTAGCCCCCGCAGATGACCATCGGCCAGCAAAACGACAAATAAAGTAACTGTATTACTTCTGTTAACAAGAATTACTTGCAATAATAACCGCCCATTTGTCCTCGACCCGTTACGGTCTGGAAGGACGCTCACTCATTTTTTTCTCTCAGGTCCGGCCAGCATGACACGCAATACATCCCCCGCTTCGCCAACCAAGCCTCACAGCCCATCCCGCGCCTGGCGTGCGATTGCTGCAGTGCTGTTCAGCGTCCTGCTGGCACCGACCGCCGCGTTCGCCGACAACACCGCGCCGGCCGCCCCGCCTGCAGCGAGTGCGCCAGCTACAGAGCAAAACGCTCCTGCGCCAGCCGCTGCACCGGCCGCGACCGACCCGGCCCTGGCCGCCGAAGGCGCACCGGCTGACGAATCCGGCGTCGTGCTGGAAGAAGACAACAGCCTGGGCATGGCACACGACCTGTCGCCCTGGGGCATGTACCAGAACGCTGACATCATCGTGAAGATCGTGATGATCGGCCTGGCCATCGCTTCGATCATCACCTGGACCATCTGGATCGCCAAGGGCTTCGAACTGCTGGGCGCCAAGCGTCGCCTGCGCACTGAAATCGTCCACCTGAAAAAAGCCACCACCCTGAAAGAAGCCAGCGAAAGCGCGGCGAAGAAGGGCACCCTGGCGCACCTGCTGGTTCACGACGCACTCGAAGAGATGCGCCTGTCGGCCAACACCCGTGAAAAGGAAGGCATCAAGGAACGCGTCAGTTTCCGTCTTGAGCGCCTGGTTGCCGCCTGCGGTCGCAACATGAGCAACGGCACCGGCGTGCTGGCCACCATCGGTTCCACCGCGCCCTTCGTCGGCCTGTTCGGTACCGTGTGGGGCATCATGAACAGCTTCATCGGCATCGCCAAAACCCAGACCACCAACCTCGCCGTCGTGGCGCCCGGCATCGCCGAAGCCCTGCTGGCAACCGCACTGGGCCTGGTTGCCGCGATTCCTGCGGTGGTGATCTACAACGTCTTCGCCCGTTCGATCGCCGGCTACAAGGCGCAGGTGTCGGACGCTTCGGCAGAAGTCCTGTTGCTGGTCAGCCGTGACCTCGATCACCTGCCTTCCGAGCGCAGCTCGCAACCGCACATGGTGAAAGTGGGGTAATCGGCCATGGGCCTGCATTTGAATCAAGGCGACGACGAGCTCGTCGAGAACCACGAAATCAACGTCACGCCGTTTATCGACGTGATGCTGGTGCTGCTGATCATCTTCATGGTGGCAGCACCGTTGGCCACCGTGGATATCAAGGTCGACCTGCCCGCTTCCAGCGCGAAACCTGCGCCGCGGCCGGAGAAACCGATATTCCTCAGCGTGAAGGCGGACCAGCGTCTGTTCCTGGGCGAAGAAGAAGTCAAATCCGACACCCTGGGCGCGGTGCTCGACGCCAAGACCCAGGGCAAGAAAGACACGACCATCTTCTTCCAGGCCGACAAGGGCGTGGACTACGGCGACCTGATGAGCGTGATGGATGCCCTGCGGGCGGCCGGCTACCTCAAGGTAGGCCTGGTCGGACTTGAGACGGCAGCCAAGAAATGATCACGACGCGCCACAAACTGACGCGTTATGGCACCAGCCTTGCCGTCGTGCTGGGCGTCCACGCCGTCGCGATCATCATCGCGCTCCAGTGGTCGGCGCCACATATGGTCCAGCTGCCTCCGGCCGCCATGGTCATCGACCTGGCACCGATGCCGGCGCCACCACCTCCGGCCCCGCCGAAGGTGATCACGCCGCCACAGCCGCCTGCGCCGGTCGAAGAGCTGCCATTGCCGAAACTGGCCGAGGCACCTAAGCCGACGATCCAGGTGCCAAAGCCGGTCAAGCCCAAGCCAAAACCACAGCCGCCCAAGCCTGTGGAGAAGAAGCCCGATCCGCCCAAGGAAAAACCTTCCGAAGAGCCGCCGAGCGAAACTCCGCAGAACAACGCGCCTACGGAAAAATCCGCCCAGCCACAACCGGGCCCTTCACCGCAGCAGATCGCGGCCAAGGCCACCTGGGAAAGTACCCTGCTGGGCCACCTGCAGAAGTACAAGAAGTACCCGCCGGGCGCCCAGGCGCGTGGCAAGGAAGGCCTGAACCGCCTGCGTTTCGTGGTGGATGCCGATGGCAACGTGCTGTCCTACGAACTGGTGGGCCGCTCCGGCAACGCCGACCTGGACCGCGCCACCCTCGACATGATCCGTCGTGCCCAGCCGCTGCCCAAGCCGCCGGCCGACATGTTGAAAGGCGGGAGCATCGAGATCGTTGCACCGTTCGTTTACAACATCGAAAAACGTCGCCGCTAACCCCCACCGTGGGCACTCTCGGGTGCCCACGGCTGCTGTTCCCTCCCCGCGCATCACCGCAACCTGAACCAGGCTTGAACGAGTCGGCACCTAACTCGATCTTCACTTGTAACACTTAAAGACAACGCTAATTATCCGCGAATAGTTCTCATTAGCGGACATTCGGCATGCCCAACCCCGCCCGGCTGGCTCTCCTCCTACTGGCTTTACCCGTCGCTGCACAGGCGGATCAGCTGGTCACCCTGGTCATTCAGAACCACACCTTCAGCCCCTCGACGTTCGAGGTGCCGGCCGGTGAGCGCTTTCGCATCCAGCTCACCAGCCACGACGAAAGCGTCGACGAGTTCGAAAGCTACGACATGAAATTCGAAAAAATCATCGTCCCCGGCAACACCATCACGGTGTTTGCCGGCCCGCTGCATCCCGGCACCTTCACCTTCTTCGATGACTACCACCCCGACCAGGCCAAAGGCACGGTCACCGCCGTCGCGGTCAAGGAGTAAGCCATGCTGGCCTGTCTGTTGATCGTGTTTCGAGAAGTGCTGGAAGCCGGGATTGTGGTGGGCATCGTGATGGCCGCCACCCAGGGCCTGGCAAGACGTGGGCTGTTCATTGGCGGCGGAATCGCAGCCGGCGTGCTCGGTGCCGGCATCTTGGCGCTGTTTACCGGCGCAATCACCCAGGCGCTGCAAGGCTTCGGCCAGGAAATTTTCAACGCGGCCATCCTGGTGGTCGCCGTGGTCATGCTGGGCTGGCACAACCTGTGGATGGCCAGTCATGGTCGCGAGCTGGCGACCCAACTGCGCAGCGCCGGCAATTCAGTACTCAAGGGTGAAAAATCACTCTGGGCCCTGGCCGTGGTCATCACCGTGGCCGTGCTGCGCGAAGGCTCGGAAATCGTGCTGTTCCTCTATGGCATCGCCGCATCCAGCCAGACAGACCCACTGTCGATGCTGGCCGGCGGCGTGCTCGGCATCGTCGCCGGCGCCGCGCTGTCCTGGCTGATGTACCGCGGCCTGGTCGCCATCAGCCTCAAGCGCCTGTTCTCGATTACCGGCTGGATGATCGCCTTGCTTGCCGCCGGCATGGCTGGCCGGGCCGCCGCGATCCTCGCCGGTATCGACCTGATTCCCGCCTGGGGCTACCAGCTCTGGGACACCTCCTGGCTGGTCTCCGATGGCAGCCTCACCGGCCGCGCATTGACCGCGCTGGTGGGCTACACCGACCGACCTCTGGGCGTTCAATTGGTGGCGTGGCTCGTCACCCTCTCGCTCCTGGTGCTGGGTAACCGTTTACTGCATTCACGCCCGACACAATCACATTAACCGCCCCAGGAGCCCCACCATGAAACACCTGCGCAACCCCTTCGCCGCCGCACTGCTGCTCGTCAGCGCCGTGGCCGCTTCCGCCCTCGCCCAAGCCCGCGAATACCCGATTGGCGGACCGGTGCAGATCAATGACATGGAGATCGCCTCCTCGTACTTGGTGGGCATCGAAATGGCGCCCATGCCGCCAGGCATGGTGATGAGCAAGGACTCGGTACACCTTGAGACCGATGTGCACGCCACCGCCGACAACAAATACGGCCTGTCCAACGGTGAGTGGGTGCCCTACCTGACCATCAGCTACTCACTGGTCAAGGAGGGCTCGCCCGACTACAAGGAAATCGGCACGCTGTTGCCGATGGTGGCCAAAGACGGCGCCCACTACGCCAACAACGTGAAAATGGACGGCCCCGGCACCTACACCGTGGTGTTGCGCTATGAAAGCCCACAGATCAAGGGCTTCTTCCACCATGTAGACAAGGAAACCGGCGTGCCTGAATGGTGGGCTCCCTTCACCGAAACCTTCACCTTCAAGTACCCGCAAAAGTGAAATACGGGGCGGCGATACCCGATTAACCGGTGTCGCGGCCCCTACGCTGTCTGATAACGTGCGTCTATCGATTGCAGCCGGTATGCTTGGCCCGCAACCTCATGGACGCCCGCTATGACTCTTACAGAATTACGCTACATCGTTACCCTCGCCCAAGAGCAGCACTTCGGCCACGCGGCCGAGCGTTGCCACGTCAGCCAGCCGACGCTGTCGGTGGGTGTGAAGAAGCTTGAAGACGAACTCGGTGTGCTGATTTTCGAGCGCAGCAAAAGCGCTGTGCGCCTGACGCCCGTCGGCGAAGGCATCGTCGCCCAGGCCCAGAAGGTTCTGGAACAGGCCCAAAGCATTCGCGAGCTGGCCCAGGCCGGCAAGAACCAGCTGACCGCCCCGCTGAAAGTCGGCGCCATCTACACCGTCGGCCCGTACCTGTTCCCGCACTTGATTCCGCAACTGCACCGCGTCGCGCCGCAGATGCCGCTGTATATCGAAGAAAACTTCACCCACGTGCTGCGCGACAAACTGCGCAACGGCGAGCTGGACGCGATCATCATCGCCCTGCCGTTCAACGAGGCGGATGTGCTGACGCTGCCGCTCTACGATGAGCCGTTCTACGTGCTGATGCCAGCGTCCCACCCATGGACGCAGAAAGACACCATCGACGCGGGCCTGCTCAACGACAAGAGCCTGCTGTTGCTGGGCGAAGGCCATTGCTTCCGCGACCAGGTGCTGGAAGCCTGCCCGACCCTGACCAAGGGCAACGACGGCGCCAAGCACACCACCGTGGAGTCCAGCTCCCTGGAAACCATTCGCCATATGGTCGCCTCCGGCCTGGGTATCTCGATCCTGCCGCTGTCGGCGGTCGACAGCCATCACTACGCCCCCGGCGTGATCGCCGTGCGCCCACTGACGCCGCCGGTACCGTTCCGCACCGTGGCGATTGCCTGGCGTGCGAGCTTCCCGCGTCCGAAAGCGATTGAAATCCTCGCCGACTCGATCCGCCTGTGTTCGGTGGCCAAGCCGCCTGCTGCGAGCTAAGTAACGGTATGACTGAGCTGTCGCAGGTATCGGTGACGGCACTCAAGGGTGTCGGGGAGGCCATGGCCGAGAAGTTGGCCAAGGTCGGGCTGGAAAATCTCCAGGACGTGCTGTTCCACCTGCCCCTGCGTTACCAGGACCGCACCCGCGTGGTGCCCATCGGCCACTTGCGCCCTGGGCAGGACGCCGTGGTTGAAGGCACCGTCAGCGGCGCCGACGTGGTCATGGGCAAGCGCCGCAGTTTGGTCGTGCGCCTGCAAGACGGCACCGGCGGCCTGAGCCTGCGCTTCTACCACTTCAGCAACGCCCAGAAGGAAGGCCTCAAGCGTGGTACCCGCGTGCGCTGCTACGGCGAAGCCCGGCCCGGTGCTTCGGGGCTGGAAATCTATCACCCGGAATACCGCGCGATTACCGGCGACGAACCGCCGCCGGTAGACACCACCCTCACGCCAATTTACCCGCTCACCGAAGGCCTGACCCAGCAGCGCTTGCGCCAACTGTGCATGCAGACTCTGACGATGCTCGGGCCAAAAAGCCTGCCCGACTGGCTGCCCCAGGAACTGGCGCGCGACTATCAACTGGCGCCGCTGGATGATGCGATCCGCTACCTGCATCACCCACCCGCCGATGCCGACGTCGACGAGTTGGCTCTCGGGCATCACTGGGCCCAGCATCGCCTGGCGTTCGAAGAACTGCTGACCCATCAACTGTCCCAGCAGCGCCTGCGCGAGAGCATGCGTTCGCTGCGCGCGCCGGCCATGCCCAAGGCCAAGCGCCTGCCTGCGCAATACCTGGCCAACCTGGGGTTTGCACCGACGGGCGCCCAGCAACGGGTCGGCAACGAAATTGCCTACGACCTGAGCCAGAAAGAACCGATGCTGCGGCTGATCCAGGGCGACGTGGGCGCGGGTAAAACCGTGGTCGCCGCCCTCGCCGCGTTGCAGGCCCTCGAAGCCGGCTATCAGGTGGCGCTGATGGCGCCCACCGAGATTCTCGCCGAGCAGCACTTCATCACCTTCAAGCGCTGGCTCGAACCGCTGGGCCTGGAAGTCGCGTGGCTGGCCGGCAAGCTCAAGGGCAAGAACCGCGTAGCCGCCCTGGAGCAGATCGCCGCCGGCGCCCCGATGGTGGTGGGCACCCACGCGTTGTTCCAGGACGAAGTGAAGTTCAAGAATCTGGCGCTGGTGATCATCGACGAACAGCACCGCTTCGGTGTGCAGCAGCGCCTGGCCCTGCGCCAGAAAGGCGTGGGTGGCCGCATGAGCCCGCACCAGTTGATCATGACCGCCACACCGATCCCGCGCACCCTGGCCATGAGCGCCTACGCCGACCTCGACACTTCGATCCTCGACGAACTGCCGCCGGGCCGAACGCCGGTCAACACCGTGCTGGTCACCGACACCCGCCGCGTCGAAGTCATCGAACGGGTACGCGGCGCCTGCGCCGAAGGCCGTCAGGCGTATTGGGTGTGCACGCTGATCGAAGAATCCGAAGAGCTGACCTGCCAGGCCGCCGAAACCACCTATGAAGACCTCACCAGCGCCTTGGGTGAACTCAAGGTCGGGCTGATTCACGGTCGCATGAAGCCGGTGGAAAAGGCCGCGGTAATGGCCGAGTTCAAGGCCGGCAACCTGCAATTGCTGGTGGCGACCACGGTGATCGAAGTCGGCGTCGACGTCCCCAACGCCAGCCTGATGATCATCGAGAACCCCGAGCGCCTGGGCCTGGCGCAACTGCATCAATTGCGCGGCCGCGTCGGCCGGGGCAGCGCCGCCAGCCACTGTGTGCTGCTGTACCACCCGCCGCTGTCGCAGATCGGTCGCCAGCGCCTGGGGATCATGCGCGAAACCAACGACGGCTTCGTGATCGCCGAAAAAGACCTCGAACTGCGCGGCCCCGGCGAGATGCTCGGCACCCGCCAGACCGGCCTGCTGCAATTCAAGGTCGCCGACCTGATGCGCGATGCCGACTTGCTGCCCGCCGTGCGCGACGCGGCCCAGGCGTTACTGGAGCGTTGGCCGGAACACGTCAGCCCGCTGCTGGATCGCTGGCTGAGACATGGGCAGCAATACGGCCAAGTGTGACGGCTGACTCACTTAGACAACCCTCACTTGTATCAAGCTGGTTATACTCCAATGACTGTAGGAAATTGGATTCAGGCCATGTCAGAAGTTGCCCTCGCCACAGCCCCACCGACTGCACCCTCGGTGATTCGGACGCTGCTTGCAAAGCTCGCCATCAGCTACACGGAAGTTACCGAACGCCCCGGCCTGAACCCGGCGCAGAAGGTTCAAGCCGTACTGCTCGATGATGCCGTGGGTGCGCTCATGGTGCTGTTTCCACAGAACCAGTTGCTGGACCTTAATCGCCTCGCCGAGCTCACCGGTCGGCGCCTCAAGGCCGTGTCGCCGGAGCGCCTGGAGCGCATGCTCGGCAAGCACAGCCTGAGCCTGCTGCCCGGCCTGCCGCCGCTGACCAGTTCTCCCTGCCTGTACGAAGAAAGCCTGTTGCGTGAGCCGACCGTGCTGGTGCACTCGGGCGAAGCCGGGCTGCTGCTGGAGATTTCCAGCGACGCGTTCAAGAGCATGCTGACCAAGGCCAGCGCCGCGCATTTCGGCGAGCCGCTGAGCAACATCCGGCCAAACCTGGATCGCCCCAATGACGACCGCGAGGAAATCACCCAGGCGATGCAGGCGTTCACCGCCCGCCGTATCCAGCAGCGCCTGGAAGCCACCATCGAAATTCCACCGCTGGCCGATACCGCGCAAAAGATCATCAAGCTGCGGGTCGACCCCAACGCCACCATCGACGACATCACCGGCGTGGTCGAAACCGACCCGGCCCTGGCCGCCCAGGTGGTGAGTTGGGCCGCGTCGCCCTACTACGCCTCGCCGGGCAAGATCCGCTCGGTGGAAGACGCCATCGTGCGCGTGCTGGGCTTTGACCTGGTGATCAACCTCGCACTCGGCCTGGCCCTGGGCAAGACCTTGAGCCTGCCCAAGGACCACCCGCAACAGGCCACGCCGTACTGGCACCAGTCGATCTACACCGCCGCCGTCATCGAAGGCCTGACCCGCGCCATGCCCCGCGCCCAGCGCCCGGAAGCCGGGCTGACGTACCTCGCCGGCCTGCTGCACAATTTCGGCTACCTGTTGCTGGCCCACGTCTTCCCGCCGCACTTCTCACTGATCTGCCGGCACCTGGAGGTCAACCCGCACCTGTGCCACAGCTACATCGAGCAGCATCTGCTGGGCATCAGCCGCGAGCAGATTGGTGCGTGGTTGATGCGCTACTGGGACATGCCGGACGAACTGTCCACCGCCCTGCGCTTCCAGCACGACCCGACCTACGACGGCCAATATGCGGAATACCCGAACCTGGTGTGCCTGGCGGTGCGCTTGTTGCGCAGCCGCGGCATCGGCTCCGGGCCGGATGAATCCATCCCGGACGAACTGCTTGAGCGCCTGGGGCTGACCAGGGACAAGGCAGAGGATGTGGTGAGCAAGGTGCTGGACGCGGAAACGTTGTTGCGCGAGTTGGCTTCGCAGTTCAGCCAGGGATAAATCGGGCGCCTGTTACACCGTATTCGCGAGCAAGCCCGCTCCCACATTCGACCGAGTTCCAACTTTGGAATGGGATTGAATGTGGGAGCGGGCTTGCTCGCGAATGCAGGCGACGCAGTATTGCTGAAGAACCCCTAGCCTTTGGGCTTTTTCTTCGGCTTCAAATACTTGGTCAACCCCTGGAACCAGATCACCAGCGCCGGGTTGCCCTTGATCTGGATCGACTTGTCCTGAATCCCCGTCATGAACGCCAGTTGCTTGTTCTTCGCCTGCATCGTGGCGAAGCCGTAGGCGGCATCCTTGAAGGCAATAGCAAACGCAGGCGCGGGATGAACACCCGAGCGGCTGGTAATGCGCTGGTCTTTGACGATGAAGTGACGGGCAACCTTGCCGTCGAGGGTCTGCAACTGGAACGCCAGGTCCTTGTCACCCAACTGCTGCTGGAACGCAGGGTTGGTGCGGCTGGCTTTGCCCATCAACAGGCCAAGCATCCAGAGAAGAAAACGAAATTTCATGCACACGGCCTCAGTGTAATTATTGGGTGGCCGCAGCAGTTTAACGATTTGTGCAAATAACGCTACCGATCTCCCGTTTTAGCAGGAGATCGGCTGGCGTTTAACGCTTATAGCAACAACTTTCCTCAGACGTTAGGGCAAGGAACCGGTGCCCAATCCGCCAGGTTCGGATCACGGCAAGTACCTTCGATCTGCGCTTTACCGGCGCTGGCAACCTGCTTGCTTTCAGCTTGTTTGGTCTGGGCGGTCTGGATGGTTTTCTCGGTGGCTACGGCTTCTTTCGGCACGGTTGGCAGTACCGGCTTTTTCGCGACTTTTACCGGCTTCTTGCCTTTGGCTGGCGTCACCACCGGCGTGGTATCGGCAGTCGCAACAGTGACCACGTCAGCACGTTGTACGCCCACTTGTTGCAGATCCTGCTCGTACGCCTGGGTGTAGTTGTTCAGGTCTTCGCTGGCCTTGCCGTTCACCGCGACGATCAGGTCGTTGGACTCTTTCAGGCCCGAGACGATTTCTGCCAGGCGCTTGCGGCCTTCAACGTCGTTGACGGTCTTGGCCTTGCGGTCGGCCACCAGCTTGGTGAACGCGCTCTGGTAGCACTGCTGGGACGCCTTGGCGTACGCGGTGCTGCGGTCGATGTCGGAGGCACGCTTGTTGACGTCGGTGGCGTAGGAGGCGATGCGCTGGTTGTCATCGGTGATCTGCTTCTGGCGCTCGGTGTAGTAACCCGCTGCACCACCGGCCAGGGCGCCGCCCGCTGCACCGATGGCAGCGTTGCGGCCGCGCTTGTCGGAGTCGCCGGTCAAGGCGCCCAGCAATGCACCACCGGCCGCACCCAGGGCGGCACCGGTGACCACCGACTTGGTCAGGTCCGAATCGGTAGCACGCAGGTGCTGCACCGGCTCGTAGCAGTTCGGGTAGTACTCGACCTTGGTGGTCGAGGCGACCTTGTTGGTCGGCGACGTTGCGCAACCGGTCAGCACCGTGCTGAAGCCTGCGGCAATCAGCAGCAGATGACGCTTGGAAACCGCCTTACGGGAAAAAATCATCGTTGTGTTCTCTTTTAAGTTTGACTTGCCCAGCACGGCCCACCGCCGCCTGAGTCCCTTCCAAGCTCGCTGTACAACCAGCGGTCAAGACCGCTGACCGCTCGCTGCGAGCAATTCCTTCAAAATCGTCGCCGGGTCGGCCCGCTGTTGCTTGCGGTAGTTGCCCACATGGCGAACGAATAACGTCGCACGCGTCACCAGGCTCTTGCCCAGTACCGGCTTGCGATCCAACTCTTCCTTGATCCGTTGAAACTGCGCCTGGATCACCGCATCTGTGTAGCGCGTGCCGGTGGCCAGGTTGTCGATGTAGATCGCCACCGCGCCGTCCAGCGCACTGCGCCCATTGGTGATCGCCGTGGCGAACAGCTGCGCGCTGGCCTCGTCCTTGGCGTCGATGGCCTGCTGGCGGCTCTTCTGCAAATTGATCAGGCGGATGTTGTAGTTGTTGATGGTCTCGGCCACCAGGGCCGCGGACTGAATCAGGTTGCCGGCCGCTTCTTCGCGCTGCTGGGCGATCAGCGAGACGTTGCGCTTGAGCTCTTCGTTGACCAGGCCGAGCTCCGCTTGCAGGCGCGGGTCGACGCTGGCGGCGATGATGCTGTCCAGGCGCTTGGTCGGGTCCTGGGCGTCGTCGATGGCATCGGTCAGCGAGGCCAGGCGACCTTCCTTCTGCCACTGGGCGAACAGTTCCTTGTAGCGCGAACGCGGTGCCGACAAGGCGCCAATCGCCACGCGAAAGCCGGTGGTCTCGTTGCTTTGTTCGGTACCGTCGGCGGCGAACAACGGGTACTCGCGGCGCATGCCGGTGAACAGCGTGCCCTCGCCTTCCAGATAGTTGCCGCCCTTGACCACGAACCCGCCGTAGGTGCCCTGACGACGCCCGGCGTGCACCAGTTGAAAGGATTCCTGGACCATTTCCGCCGCGTTGCCGATCACATCGAACATGCCGATCGGGTTGGGCAGCTTGGTGCCGATGGGCATCAGCCGTGCGGCCTGGCCGGTGCCACCCGCGACCTGATTGAACACCGCGTAATCGGCAAGGGGACCATCGCTTTCGCTGCCCTCGGTACGCCGTGGAAACAGCCGGCCTTCCAGGTCCTGACGGCTGACCGCCTGGCCACCGCGCGCGGCAAACTCCCACTCCACTTCGGTAGGCAGGCGCACAAAGCCCAGCCCGCCGTCATCTGCCGAAGCACCGCGACCACTCACCGGCAACAGCTCGCGGTGATATTTCATCAACCAGGCGCTGTACACCGCCGAGAAACGTTCGGCTTCAAAGCGCGACAGCTTGACCTTGGGCAAGCGCGCCGCCATCCCGGTAGGTACATCGCACGCCGGGGCGGGTTCGCCACTGGCCAGGGATTGCGCCTGGGACATGACCTGCGCATATTGCCGCGCGGTGACTTCGTACTTGCCGATGAAGTACAGCATGGGCTTGAGCGGGGTCTTGGCGTCGGTCTTCGGCATCAGCGGCGCGATGACCTTGTTCCAGTCCTTGGGCAGGTCCTTGAGGGTGAACTGGCCGTTGATGAAGTCGCGGCGATAACCGGAAATGAACGACTGCTGATAGCCCGCTTCACCTTCGCTGAACGGGTAGCCGAGGCTGATCTCGCGGTCATCCAGGGTGCCCTGGGCCAGCACGTAGGCATAGCGGAACACCATGTTGCCTTCGCAGGGCAGCGGCAGGCTGACGTCATCCGGCAACGGCTTGGGGTTGTCCAGCTTGTCGCTCGCCTCATCGGCCCAGGCCACACAGGACAGGGTCAGCGCCATGGCGGCGCCCAGTAACTTATACATCTCTGATTCCTTCAGAAGCCTGGATACGCGCCACACGCCAACCACCACACGCCGCCGCCACGGCGCTGACGCCGAGGACAGCTGCCAGGGCCAGGCCGTAGTGACGCGCCAGCAGGTGGCTGGCGTATTCGCCCGGCACCTGCACGAATAATTGGTTCAGGCCGGACTCTGCCAAGCCACATAAAAGCCCACTCAATGCAGCGGCAAACCCCGCGCTGTAGAGCGCCTGCAACACCACAAACAGCAACAACCCGGCGGTGGAAAACCCCAACAACCGCAATACCGACAGCTCCCGGCGCTTGCGTGCAACCGACGCCAGCGCCGCGGCAAAGATCGCGGCAAACGCGCCCGCCAACGCCAGCCCGGCGATGATCCAGAACACGATCGACAGGTTGCGGCTCAACGACTGCACCTGGGCGATGGTCTGGGCCTGGGTCGACACCAACAGATTCTGCCCGGCGAAATACACCCGCAGCGGCTCCACATCCACCAGGCGCCGCGCATACAAACGGAACGCCGGGTATACCCGTTGCTCGCTGACGCCCACCGCATCGCCGTCCCAGCCAAACGCCGGCACCGCGCGGCCATCGCGATAATCTTCCGCTGCTTCCAGCAAGCCCAAGGGTGCAAACAATCCATCCCGGGCGAAGGCTTCCAGCGGCGCTACCTGCAGCACTTGAACCCGTAGGCGTTGCGACTCGACGCGCCCCGCCACCTGGCGCCCAAAACTCGCCTCCAGCCAATCCCCGGCCTTTGCCCCGAGCTTTTCGGCAGCGGTGTGGCTCAGCACGATCTGATCCAGGCCCTTGGGCATCGGCAGGCCGGCCAGCAATGGGTCGTTGGCGGCGGTCGGCAGCATCTCCAACGTCACCGTCCCCAACTGCGCCGTCGCCGCAATCTGCCGGGTGCGCGGCAAGGCGAACGCCACGTCGCTGCGCTGGCGGAGCTGCTCGACAAATTCACTGCTGAATCGACCACCGCCCAACGGAATAATTTCCCGGGTGGCCGGGTCGTTCTCCAAACGTTCGGTCAAACTGCTAACCAGTCCAAATTTCAGGCCGAACAACACCAGCAACGGCGCGATCACCGCCACCAGCGCCAGCACCGAACACACCGACAGCCACGCATCGTTGCGGTAATCCTGCCAGGCCAGGGAAGCCACCAGGGCGATACGCATCAGCACGCCTCCCCAAGGGTGGCGGTGACGCCGCCGTCGGCGTCGCGACGGCAACTGATGCGCCGCACCTGCAAGCCGCTGGCCCGGGCCAGGGGTTCATCATGGGTGGCGATCACGCAGCACGCGCCGTTATGCCGGGCCTGGGCCAACAGCGCCTGCATCACCCGCTCGGCGTTCAACGGGTCGAGCGCAGCGGTGGGCTCATCCGCCAGCAACAGCTGCGGACCGTGGGCCAGGGCTCTTGCGCAACTGACCCGCTGACGCTGGCCGACGGACAACGCCGCCGGCTTCTTGTCCAACTGATCAGTGATTTCCAACTGCTCGGCCAACCGCGCCACGCTGCCGTCGTCTTTCAAACCCAGGAGTTGCCGCGACAACGCGATGTTGCCGCGCACATCGAGAAAGCCCAGCAGGCCGCCGGTTTGCAGCACGTAACCCAGGTGCCGACTGCGTAGCTCCGCCAGCGTGCTTTGCTGGTCACCACGCCAAAGCCCGGCAATGTCGACGCGGTTGAAATCGAACTGCCCGACCTGGTCCGGCGCCAACACCAGCGCGAGCAAATCCAGCAAGGTGCTCTTGCCACAGCCACTCGGCCCGACCACCGCCAACTGTTCACCCGCACGCAGTTGCAAGCCCGGTATCACCAGGCTGTAGCGCTGGGCACCAACGCCCCGGCTCTTGTGCACTGCGCTCAAGTTCAGCATTACGGCAGCGTCGACAGCGGCACGCGGTACAACGCATCACCCGGCTCGGCATCGCCGAAACGGACCCAGTTGGCCACATCGTTATGGAAGGTTTCGTAGAGGCGGATCTTCGAATCCAGCTCGTCGATAAAGTCTTCCTGCTCGGCCACGCTCAACGACAGCCACAAATCCTGGGTCATGTTCAGCGACTTGCTGCGGTACGGCAGGCCTTCCAGGTATTCGCCAAGGATGCCGCCGTCCGCCAGGTTGCCGCCCTTTTTCAAGGCCTGTGGATCACGGCTCATATAGGCCGAGGCGCTGGCGATTTCCTGGAAGAAATCCTTCGGTGAGGTCTGGGTTTTGCGCGCGGCGTCGACGATCAGTTTCAAGGACTGCTGCAAATCGTTGAGCTGCAATTTGGTCAGCATCACGCACACCTGAAAGGCCGGCAGCGCGGTATTGGTCAGGTCGCGATCGGCGGTCCAGGCACTCACCAGTTGCGGTGCCTGGCTCGCGGTTTTGCGGCCAAGGAAATCCATGTGCATCGCGTAACCGACGGCGGCGGATTTGTCCGCCAGGGTCGGCGCGGCACTGAGCAGCGGCACCGGCTGCGGCGTGTTGCTGCGCACCTGATGCACCAGGTTGGCGAACACCGTGCCGATCTCGTCGACCCGCTCGCCGAACTTGCGCACATCGCCACCGGGCACCGGCGTGTACAGGTCGCCGATCTGCGGGTTGGCGTCGGCGGTCAGGGTGCGGTACTGGGTTTCGGCGCCGCTGTGGGTTTTCTTCCCGGCGTCGGTGCGCAGGTGCAAGGCATAGATCTTGATCTGCTTGCCCAGCGCCGCCTGGCGCACTTCGGCTTCGTTCATCTGGGTGGTGGCAAACGGGTCGTTCTTGCGCAACGCACCGGCGTCGGTCACCAGCAGGATCAAGCGCCCGCCGTAGCCGGACCAGTCCATGCCTTCCACCGCCTGCATGACACCGGCGAACGCGTCTTCGTTGAACGAGTGGCTGGACACCGTCGACGCTTTGACCTGCCGCGCCATGTCGAGGAAGCGCTGCGGGTCGCGCCCTTGGTCGAGGGTGATCAGGGTCTTGGCCACATACTCCAGGCCCGGGGTTTTCTTGATGCTGTTGCGAAAACCCACCAGGCCAAAGCTCACGCTGTCCAGTTCGCCACGCTCGGCGATGCGGGTTTGCAGCTCGTGGACCACGTCGCGAACCTGGTCGATGTAGGGCTGCATCGACACCGTGGTGTCGACCACCAGCACCACGGCGGTGCGAAAGGCGTCGGCGTTGGCATCGGTCACCGGCGTTCGGCCGACAGCCTTGGCGATGACATTAGGCGTGTTGCCCGGGTCGATGGAGGCAACGTTGAGCAACTGCACCGGCTGGCCGTTTTCGTCGAAGCTCTCCTTGGAGTCGAAGATCGGCAGCAAATAGAACTGGTTCTGCGGGACGGCGCTGGCGGTCGGCTCCAGGGCCAGAACCTGCTGGTTGTCCTCGGTGTTTTTCTGCACCTTGAGCAGCAGGTTTTTCGCCGCTGCGGGATCGGCTAAAAGCTTCTCCACTTCAGCGGACTGACGCAGGAACATCACCGGCGCCCGGCCCGAACGCTCGGTGAACTTGAGCACCAGGCTCTGCTTCCAGTCGCTGGCTTGCGCCGCCGGCAGCCAACCGTCGCTGCGCCCGCCGGTGGCGGCGCCAACCCGCAGCCAGGGGCTGCCGTCGACGTCCTTGCGTTGGTAGACATAGAGCACGGAAAACGCCGGCAAACCTTCGCCAGGCGCCCCGCCCGCTTCGTGGGAAAGCTTGGCGCCAGGCTTGCTCAGTACCCGCTGGAACAGGGTTTTCTTGCCGGCCATCAGCAACGGGCGTTGACCGCCGTCAACCTGCGCCGCTACCGGTTGCGCGGCAGGCGGCGTGACGGCCTTGGCCGCCTCGACAACCGGCGGCGCGGCGGCTGGCGCGTCATCTTTCAACCACCAGTAACCTGCGCCCGCAATTGCCAGCGCGACCGCCACGGCAACTGCCGCCAACGCCAGCACCGGCCCACGGTTTTGTCCGGACACGGCCGAGTGTTGCGTCGGCGTCACCACCGGTTGCCGCACGGGTTGTGGCTGCGGCTTTTCGGTCGGGATTTCGATGGAAACCGGCGTGAGTCCGGCCAGGTCATTGGCGACCGCAACCGGAATCGGCAGGGGCCGAATCAACGTCGCCTCTACCTGCTCCTCCTTCGGCAACTGATCCAGCGCCCGCAACAACGCCGCCGCATCCGGGAAGCGCTCCGCTGGGTCCTTGGCCAGCAGCTTGCGCAGCACCTCCTGATAGCGCCCGTGGTGCACCGGCAATTCCGGCAGCGGTTCAGTCAGGTGTGCCAGTGCTGTGGAAAGCGCATCGGTGCCGTTGTAAGGCAACTTGCCCACGAGGATTTCATAGAGCACCACGCCCAGCGCATACAGGTCGGCGCGCCCGTCAATTTCCTGGCCTCGCGCCTGTTCGGGGCTCATGTAGCTCGGCGTGCCAACGGCAAATCCGGCCTGGGTGAACTGCGTGCGGTCATCCAGGGACTTGGCGATGCCAAAGTCCGACAGCACCGCCGTGCCATCCGCGCGGAACAGAATGTTCGCCGGCTTCACGTCTCGGTGTACCAGGCCCTGGGCGTGGGCATAACCCAGCGCCGACGCGATCTGGCGGATATACGTCAGCCCTTGCTCCGGCGTCAGGCCCGCGGCGATGCGCTCCTTGAGCGTGCCATTGGGCAGGTATTCCATGGCCATGTAGTACAGCTCACCGACATTGCCGATGTCATGGATGGTCACGGTGTGCGGGTGGGACAGGCGCGCCAGGGTCTTGCCTTCGCGCAGGAAGCGCTCGCAGAAACTCGGGTCGGCCGCCAGCGCCGCCGCCATGATCTTCAGCGCCACCTTGCGCTCCAGGGAACGCTGGGTCGCCAGGTACACGCTGGCCATGGCGCCAACGCCGATTTCGCCTTCGATGTCGTAGCCGGGAATGATGATGTTCATGTCGACACCTTCACAACGATGGCGGTGATGTTGTCCGGCGCGCCGCGATTGAGCCCCAGGTGCACCAGGCTGCGGACGATTTCGTCCGGCTCGGCATGGCTCAGTACTTCACGGATCTCGTAGTCTTCGACGGTCTTGTTCAGGCCGTCGCTGCACAGCAGGTAGCTGTCGCCGGGGGCGATCAACAGGTCGACCGACGACAACGCCAACTGTGCTTCCACGCCAATCGCGCGGGTGACGATATTCGCCCGTGGATGCACCCGCGCATCGGCTTCGCTGAGCAGGCCGCTGTCCTGCAAGTCCTGCACGTAGCTGTGGTCGCGGGAAATGCTTTCCAGCAGGCCGTCGCGCAGGCGATACAGGCGGCTGTCGCCGGCCCACAGGCACACGCCGCGCAAGCCTCGGGTGGCGAGCAACACCACGGTGCTGCCCATCATGGTCACGCCACGGTGGGCGGTTTCTTCGCGCACCGCGCCGTTGACTCGCAACAGGTCGCTGCGCAACGCCGCCGTGTATTCCTCAAGAGAACGGCCCACGGGAATGCTGCGCAGGCTGTCGACAATCAGGCTGCTGACGTAATCCCCCGCCGCGTGCCCGCCCATGCCGTCGGCCACCACCCACAGGCCGTTTTCCGGCAGGTCGAGGCAAGCGTCTTCATTGACTTGGCGAACCATGCCGACGTGGCTTTTGCTGGCGGATTTGAACGTGGACCGCATCTACACAACACCTTCTTGGCCGAGCAAAAATTGCGCAAAATCGTCGGCGGCAGGCAAGCCCTGACACCGCATTAAACCGGGAGAAATCTGTTGCGAACCACGGCCCCACCACAGGCTCGCGCCTTCGCAGGCCTGTTCGGCAAGCGCAGTCATCCGCGCCTGCGGGTCTGTGGCGTTTACACGCTGCAAGCCCGCAAAGCGACTACCCAAGGTGCGAGGTTGGCAGGCTGGAGCGCCGAGGGATTCGATCCCGCCGCTGAAACCTTCGAAGCTGGCGCCGGCGTCCAGCGTGCTCAGCAACAACTCTTCCACCTGTTCAAACCAGGCGTCCGGGCCGCCAACGACGGAGGCCGGGTCGGTGTCGTGATCCAACAGCGCAGCCACCGTCAGCGGGAAATAGCGCCCCACCCGGTCGATGCTCGGCATCACCACGCCCACCGCCGCGTCCGGCCCGCACACGCCCGGCGCCAACACGAAGCGCCACAATGGGCTGACCAGGTAAGCATTCAGCCAGTCAGCCCCGAGGCGGGTCTGGCTGGCGAGCAATCCGGACGCCAGCCAACTGTCCCAAGGGCCGATAAAACTCTGGGGCAGCGCGCGGCTGACAAAGTCGCCGCGGCACGCCAACTTGCCGTAGAAACCCAGCGTGGTCATAGCCGCTCCGGCAGGCTGAAGCCGTTAAGCACGCGGCTCTTGAACGGGTTGAAGGCACTGTTGGCCCGCAACTCGTAGGAGATGCTCGCGCCGTCGACCCGCAGACGCAGGTTGAAGCGGTCCGGCGAATTGCCGGCGGTCAGGTCCGATTGCTCCAGCAGGCGAAACCAGGCCCACGGGCCGTCCAGCGTTACACCGGAGCGCCCGCTGGCTGACGGCGGCATGATGGAAATGCGCACCACGCCAATGCTGCCGGGATTCGGCCACTGCATCGCGACCGGGCGGCTCGGGCCGTGGTCGTAGCTCAGTTGCTGGCCGTCCAGGTCCAGCAGGAACTGGGTGATGGTCGCGTCCATCGCCACCGGCTTGAGTTCAAAGCGCACGATCGGCTGGGTGCCACCGGCACGGAAAAACGCATCACGAATGGTCGCCGCACGCTGGAACGTTTGCAGCACGCCCGGCGCGATGCCGAGCTTCTGCGCCGCGCCCGGCTGCCAGCGCCAGGTTTGCGTGGAGGTGTCGACGTAAGGTTGCAGGTACTTGCGGAAGTAATTGTCCATCACCCCGCCCACCCCGAAGAACTGCCCGAAGTCATCCAGGGTCGCGTCCCGCGCACTGCCAGGCGACATCGGATAACGCCCGGCCAGGGACTGGCGATACACGTTCACCACTTCACTGACCCACGCCGCATTCAACTGGTTACGCACCCCGCCCATCATGCTGTTGGTGGTGGAGTTGACCACCGACTTGACCATGCCCTGCACCAGCGGCGGCTGGCGTTCGGCATTCAGGCTGACCCGCGTGGCCGCAGCCGCCGCCTGGTTTTTCGCTTCGCCGAGCAATGCATCGCCGCTGGCGCCGACCATGGCGCTGACCTGCACATACAACGCATTCATGTCCGCCAGCAGGCCATCAATGGCCGCCGGTTCGCCTTCGTTCTTGCTGACGATGCTGTTGAGTTCGGCGAAGTGCGCCGTCACCGGATCTTCACTGGCCGCTGGTGCATTCGCAGTTGGCTGGTCCTGGCCAAGCAGGCTGCCGAGGCGTTCCTTGAGCTTGTCCACGCCACCTTCCACCGGCGCGCCCTTGGCGGCCAGCAAGCGTTCTTCCGCCTGCAGATCGGTCTCCTTGGAGACTGCCACCAGCAGCTTCTTCAGCGGCGAGGTCGGCCCGGAAATCACCCGCAAAACGTCGGCCGCCTGGGCCACGCTGGTGATCGGCACAAAGTCGATGTCCGCCAGCAAGGCGTCCCACTGGCGTTGATAGTCCTGGAAGTACAGGCGACGCACGTCCGCCGCGAGGCTGACCACGTTCTGTTGATCGGCCGGCTCGTGGCCCAGTACCCATTGCTCTTCAGCGAGGGTGCCAGTCTGGTTCAGGCTGGCCAGCAGGAAGCCCTGGCGATAACCCTTGGCGGTGAAGAAGCCGCTCAACGGCTCACCCAACGGCTTGCCACTTTTGCGACTGAACACCAGCGCGGCATCGCGGCCCGCCGCTTCGTTGATGCGAAAGTCCGGCACGCCTTCCGGCAGTTTCTGGCGCTTGATGCGGTCGTAGACGCGCTGGGCCACCGGCAGTTGCTGCAGTTGCCGGCGCAGGTCGTCGATCAAGCGCGGGTCAAGCCGGGCGCTGGGCGGATGCCGCTCGAACAAGGCCTGCAAGTGCCCGATCAATGCCTGGCGTTGGTCCGCCGGCAGGTCGCGCGGCAGGTTGCGGTCCCAGTCGAGGGCGATCCAGGCCTTGATGAAGTCCGGGTCGTAATGCTCGCTGTCGGCGAGCATCAGGTAGGCCTTCAAACCTTCGTAGAGGAAGTCGGAATTGCCGCCGCCGTGCAGTTGCTCTTCGATGCGCGTCACCAAACGGGGTGCGAACACGGCGATCAACAGCTTGCGGTAGACGCTGGCGGATTCGGCTTCGAGCATGTCGCCCTGATACAGGCCCAAGCCTTCGGACCAGCTCGGCGAGTCGCCCGCGAGGTTCTTCACGGCGTTAAGCAGGGGCAGCACCGCGAGTACTTCGCGCTGTGCCGGGCTGAGGTTCTGCACGGTCTGGCCCAACGGCGCGACCTTCTGGTCAACCTGGGCGATGTAGGCCTGGTTGGCGCGATAACTCACCCACCACAACGTGCTGACGACCAGTACCAGCGCCACGGTTGCGGCCAGCACACCCCGGGCAATCCACTTGCGACGGCGCTCGACCTTCGGGTTGACGCCCACCAGGCCACGCTCGGCAAACGCCACGGCGGTGAACAGTTTTTCGATGAAGTAACTGCGCCCGGTGCCGGTCTGGCGCGCCAGGTGCTGGCGGTCCAGGTTCATGCTCTGGGCCATGGCGCCGATCAAGCGGTCAATCGGGCTGCCTTCCTGGGTGCCGCTGGTGAAGTACACACCGCGCAGCAAGACGCGCTCTTCAAAGGCGTTGGGTTTGAACACGCCTTCGAGGAAGCCTTGCAGGCAATCCTTCAACGCGCCGAACTGCTGCGGGAAACCGTAGATCAGGTCGCGCCGCGCCGGGTCGCGTTCCTGTTGCAGGCGCTCCACCAGGCGCTCGTTGAGGCGCTGTTCCAGGCCGGCGAACTCGCTTTGCAGATGGGCCAGCGGGCTGTCGCTGTTCTTGCCGTCGTCCAGGGCGAAGGTCATGCCCCACACCTGGGCGCGCTCTTCCTTGCTCAGGTTGTCGAAGAACTCCATGAAGCCCGGCACCAGGTCGAGCTTGGTGAGCATCAGGTAGATCGGGAAGCGCACGCCCAGTTGGGTGTACAGCTCCTGGATACGCAGGCGGATCGCGGCGGCATGGGCGGCACGCTCGGCGTCGCTGCCCAGCAGCAGGTCCGAGAGGCTGATGGCGATAAACGCACCGTCAATCGGGCGCCGGGATCGCTGCTTTTTCAGCAGGTCGAGAAAGCCCAGCCAGGCGGCTTTATCCACCGTGGAGTTGCTGTCCTGGGTGGTGTAGCGGCCAGCGGTGTCGAGCAATACGGCCTGGTCGGTAAACCACCAATCGCAATTGCGCGTACCGCCCACGCCCCGTACCGCACCGGCACCCAACTGCGCCGCCAAGGGAAAGTGCAGCCCGGAATTGACCAGCGCGGTGGTCTTGCCCGAGCCCGGTGGGCCGATGATCACATACCACGGCAGCTCATACAGGTTGCGGCGCTCGTCACCGCCCAGCTTGGCCTTTTTCAACAGGGCCAGGGCTTCGTCCATGCGCTGGCGCAGGGTCGCCAGCTCTTCGGCGGTGGCGACGCTGGCAGGGTCTGGCGGGGTTTCCGCCGCGAGGCTGCGCATCACTTCGGCAGCCTGGCGCCGGGCCTGGATAATCCGGAACACGCGGTAGGCAATCCACACCGCGAACACCAGGATGATCAGCGCCCAGCGGCGCCCTTCCGGCACCAGCACATCGAGCAACGGGCCCACAAACCAGATGATCAGGCTCAAGGCAATCAGGCCCAGCAGCGGGATCACCCAGCGAATCACAAAACTGAAAAACGCCTTCACTCGACGCCCTCCGCCAATACGGTGATTTCTACCCGGCGATTGCGCGCACGGCCTTCGGCTGTGGCGTTGGTCGCCACCGGCTCGGTGTCGCTGCGGCCTTCGGCGCTGAAGCGTTCCGGCTGGCCGGTCTTGGCCGCGAGAATCTCCAGCACCGACTTTGCCCGCGCTTCGGACAGCGCCCAGTTGGACGGGAAGCGCAGGGTCGCAATCGGACGGTTATCGCTGTGGCCGGTGACCCGCACCTGGCCCTTGACCTTGCGGATGGCGTCGGCAATACGCAGCATCAGCGGCTGGAAGTCATCGACGATGCTGGAGCTGGCCGAGGCGAACAGTTCATCACCACGGATGGTCACCACGGAGCGGTCGACGGCATCTTCCACGGCTACACGACCGGCCTTGATGTCTTCCACCAGGAAGCCCGCCAGACGCGGTCGCTCAATGATTTTCGGCTGGGCCACCGGACGGTCGATGGCCTGCACCGGGATCTCGCCCAGGGCATGAATATTCTTGAACACCGGCTCGGCATCCGACGCCAGTTTCATCCGCAACCCGAACAGCAATGCCAACAGCAGTGCCACGCCGATGGCCACCGCGATCCACGGCGGCATGAACTGCGCCAGGCGATCACGGGCCACGGTCACGCCGCGCCAATGGGGTGACAGCTCGCGCTCATGCTCGCCACGGGCACTGCGAATCGCCGCCGCGGTACGCTCGCGCAAGGCTTCCAGCTGGCTACGGCCGTCGTTCATCACGCGGTAGCGACCTTCGAAACCCAGGCACAGGCACAGGTACAGCAGTTCCAGCAGGTACAGGCGTTCCCGCGGGCTTTGCAGGCAGTGATCCAGCAATTGGAAGACCTTTTCGCCGCCCCAGGCTTCGTTGTGCACGGTGATCAGCAGGCTCTGCTTGCCCCAGTCACTGGCACTGCCCCACGGCGTACTCAGCACGGCTTCATCGAGGGCGGTGCACAGCGCGTAACGCGCCAGCAGCACGTCATTGCGGGCCACGCCGGCCGCCTCGGCACGCTCTTCAAACTGGCGCAGGTAGGCCAACAATTGTGCGCGCAGGCTCGACGGCGCCGGGTGAGAAATCGTGTTGCGCAGGCGCGTCAGCAGCGCCAACAACGGGCCGGCGGCGCTTTCCAGCGGGTTCAGGCCCTGGGCCTTGCCGGTCAGGATCGGCGCAGCGGGCATCGACAGCGGCGCCGGCTCTGCGCGAACAGGCTCCGGCGCGCGGCCACCGGGACGCGGCATGAACTGGGTGCGGTCATCGTCATTCGGATGCATCGCGGATTACCCTCGGATGGCCCAGAAAGCCAGGTTCAACCCCGGGAACTGGCCGGCGATGTGGAACGCAAAGCCACCGGAATTACCCAGTTGCTGCCAGTGCTCGCTGCCCCGGTCCAGCTCGTAGTAGGTGGAGCCTGCGTGGTACGGAATCTGCCGTGGCGCCACCGGCAGCGGCAGCAGGCCGATGCCCGGCAGTTGCAGGTTGACCAGGTCGCGGATGTGTTCCACCGAGCCGACTTTGCTTTGCTGGCCGAAGCGTGCGCGCAGGGTTTCGCCCGGCACATCGGCGCGCACCACCAGGATGAAACTGGCGCTGTCGATCAGGGTTTTGTCGGCCAGCATCGCCACGTGCACGCCGTAGGCTTTCTCGACAATCGGGATCGGCGTGGCCTTGCTGTCGATCAGCATCGACAGCGCCTCGCGCAGGGCCTGCATCACCGGGGTGAAGCTCAAGGCCAGGTCGTCATGCTGGTATTGCGGGTATTCGTGGGGGCGGCGACCCGTGGTGGAGAAGGTCGAGAACTCGCCGGCCAGGCTCACCAATTCACTGAAGAAACGCTCCGGGTGCAGCGGGCTCAACTGACTCAGGTGCTGGATCAGCGGCTGGGCGCGGTTGACCAGTTGCAGCAGCATGAAGTCGGCAATCTCCGAAGCACCACCGGCGCCCGAAGCCACCACGCGCCCGGCCAACGCTTCGCCGCGCTGGTGCAGCAGGCCCAGCAGTTCGCTGCGAAACGCGGTCAGCGGTTTGCTGGCCGTCACGTCGAGGACCGGCGGGATGTAGCTCTCGTCCAGCACCAGGGCGCGATCGGCGCGTTTTTCCTTGATGCGCACCAGGCCGATAGCCGCGTAATCGCTGATGCCATCCTGGGCGGTCAACAGGCGCAAGGCGCGGGAGCCGACCGCCACCGGCGCACGGTTTTCGAAGGGCGCGTTGTCGTCGCGCACTTCACGCACCTGGCTGACATAGCGCGCGGCTTCCAGGGCCTCGCCTTCGTCGACGGTGTCGCGGGCGCCGGCACGCTTGAGGGGCAACGCCAGGTACACCAGGCCATCGCGCAAGTTGTCGTCGATATTCAGCGGGCTCGGCGCCAGGTCGTCCTGGGGGATATTGAACGGCGTGCCATCCGGTAACAGGCCACGTGCCGAGACGATCGCCAGCTTGCCCTGGGCCAGCAGGCCCTGGTCGATCAACAGTTCGGAAAAGCCCCAGGCCCCCGCCGACAACGGGCGGCTGCGCGCATCGATCAGGTTTTCCAGGTAACGGTCATGCTGCTGGAAGTGCTGCGTTCCGATGAACATGCCTTCCGACCAGACCACGCGATTGTTCCAGGACATGGGGGCTCCGATTCTTATTGGGCAGGGCTGGATGGGGGGACCACGACGTCGGCACGCACGGCATGCACATCGAGGCTGATCTGGTATTCGGTGTATTGGCGTGCCGGCACGTTGAGCACCGTGCGCCACTCGGCACGGTCCAGTTCGCGATAGCCCACCAGCAGGCCGATCTGGCGGGTGGACGGGTCGAGGTCGCGCTGGATGCTCAATTGCTGGCCGGGCAGGATCACCACTTCGTCCTGGTCGAGCAGGTCGAGGCCGAGGGTCGACTGGGCGCGATCGGCCAGGGCGAAGTAGTCGGATCGGCTGAAGGTGGCGGCGTTTTTCAGTTCGAAAATCCGCACCCGTACCGGGGCTGCCTGGCCATTGGCGCCGGGGTTGAGCCCGGCGATGGCATGGAAATGCAGCTCGACGGCGGCGGTGTCTGCCTCAGCTTCGGCGGCCTCGGGCTTGGCCGCATCCTTGGCACACGCCGTCAGCAGAAGCGCGGTGGCGACTGCGAGTAAAAACCTGGGAATCATCCTGCGTCCTCAATGACGTACTTAGCTATCCGTTGTTCCATGTACTGCGTTGTTAGTGACGCTGTCGGCTGCTGTGCGCTTCGTAGGCACGGCTGAATTCACGCCCGAACAGGTCCTGGAAATCTTCCTGGGCCTCGCGGGAAATATTGCTGTAGAGCTCGGTGAACTGCTGCCAGTACTGGGCCTGGCGCGAGCCGTTGAAAATGCTCGATAGCCCGCCGGGCTTGCCCATGCGCTCTTCGAGCTGCGCCGGTTCAAAGCGCGTCAGCAGGTGCTTGATGGCGGCTTCGACCCCGGCCATGACGGCCAGTTGGTGGGCGCGCAGATCGTCGAAACTGTCGCGCACGGCCAAGTCCGGTGCCATAAACGCCTGATTGCTGTGGCGTAGGAGCAGCAGTAGCGCTTCATCGGCATTCGGGGCGAATTTCAACGGATTGTTTTCCACCGGTTGAATCACCGTCTGCTGCATGCGGAACTCGCCCTTGAGGCTGCTGCGGGCACGCAACACGTCGATCAGGCCTTCGACCATCAGCCGGTAACTGCGGCCGATGCTTTCCATCTGGGCTTCGGCCTGGGCCTTGTCCAGGCGCAACTGATCGAGGCCCGCACCGCGCAGGAAGGCTTGCAACAGGTCGGGCTGGCTGGCATCAGCCCCCGGGAGCGGGCGCTCGACCTTGGGCGGCTCGATGACCGGCGGCTGTGGCGGTGCTGGCGGCGGCGGTGCAACAGACCTGGGTGCCGGGGCATCGCCGAACAGATCCCAGTCTTCGGGGATTACTGAGCCCGAGACCACCGGCGCAGGCGGCTCAGCCACGGGCAGCGGTGTCGGCGGGCGGAAGTCGTGCTGCTCGGCCGGCACGTGATCGTGCACGGTGGCCGGCGGTACGCTGGTGGGCGCGAGGAAGTCGAACAGGTCCGGCAGGGTGTCCATCGACGAGGCGCCCTGGAACTGCGGCGCGATCACCGGAGGTGGCGTCGGGGCCTTCACGGCGGCGCCCATCAGGGCTTCGAAACTGTTGGAAGCGTCACCGGTGAAAGACGGGGTATCTGTCACTTTCAGGTTGAAATCGATACGCGCCTGGATCTCGTAATCGCCGATGCGGATCAGTTCGCCGTCCTGCAATGGCTCGCTGCTTCCCCGCCGCAAACGAATACCGGCATGCACTAACTCAACTCCATTAGTGCTGTTATCAGTTAAGTAGTAACGACCATCTTTGTACTGAATAACGCAATGTTGCGTGGAAACAAGACGTTCTGGATCAGGCAGTACCCAGTCATTTTCGGAACCGCGGCCAATAGCCATCACTCCCTGGTCCAGGGACTTTTCAGAACACTGGCCAGGGGTAATCTTGTGATAACTAGTGATAGTCAAGCACAGCGACATCTTGCCTCCTTGCTGATACTTCGCGCGCGGCCGTTCCCTGGGAGAAATGCTCCGAGAGATCCACGACAGATCCTTTCAAAACCTTGAAAGCCTGCTTCAACCCGCGTAATTGCTGATCTTAACCGGCCTGTATGACAAAAATCCTGCCTCGGCACCTGCTTCGACTGATCAGTCGCACAAGATGTTAAGCACCGCACATCTGTCATAGAGGGCGAATAGCTTACCTTGACAAGGCATAAGTACTACACCAAAAATGCACAACTTCTTGAACACCAATGATGGCACTTTGAAATCAGCATGATGTCAAAGCGCTAAATAAGACCAAGAAAACATGCAAAGTTCCTCGCGCAACTAATGCATGAGTTGCCCGTCATCTAACGGGCTGATAGGGAGATCGAATTTAGTGGATGTGCCTCTGCTGCTCGCCGCCGTTTCCGCGACTTCGCCCTGTGGCGAAGACTTGGAATATGACGCCGATTACTTGCATCTTGAGCGTGCCGCACAGGGTCAACCCGAGCGCAGCATGGGCGACTCGATCCTGCCTGCCGAACCTCCGGAATGGCGCAGCATCCAGCAGCAAAGTCTCGACCTCCTGCAACGCAGCAAAGACCTGCGCATCACCCATTTCCTGTTGCAAGCCGCCCTCGCCCTCCAGGGCATTGCAGGGCTTGCCGACGCACTCGCACTGATCAACGCGCTGCTGCGCGAATACTGGGCCGACCTGCATCCGCGCCTGGATGCCGATGACGACAACGACCCCACCGTGCGCATCAACGCCCTCAGCGGCGTGGCCAGCGACGCGAACATCCGCCTGCTGCGTGAGGCCATTCTCACCCGTTCGCGCACCTTCGGGCCCGTCAGCCTGCGCGCCGCGCTGAATGCCAGCGGGCTACAGAGTTTCCCCGGCGAAAACCTCGGTGCCGAACAGCTTAACGGCGCATTCCTCGACAGCGATGCCGAGCAACTGCAAGCCACCCGCGACGCGCTGAACGCCGCCCGCGACGCCTGTGAGGCCATCGAACAATACGTCAGCGACCAGGTAGGTTCCGCCCAGGGCGTGGACCTCGGCCCCTTGAAGCAACTGCTCAAGCAGGCCGTGCAGATACTTAACCAATACGCCCCGCACAGCGGCGCCGCCAGCGAGCCCGAGGTTGTCAGTGACGACAATGCCCCCTCGGTTGAATACGCCGCCGCGCCCGTTGCAGCACGCCCGACCGGCGACATCGCAAGCCGCGATGAAGTGCTGCGCAGCCTCGACAAGATCCTTGCGTACTACACCCGGCACGAGCCTTCGAGCCCGCTGCCGGTGCTGTTGAACCGGGCGAAGAATCTGGTGCACGCCGACTTTGCGGCCATCGTGCGCAACCTGATTCCCGACGGCATGTCCCAATTTGAAAATCTGCGCGGGCCGGACAGCGAATAAGCGTACGGATCGCGCAGTTACAACACCGTCGCTCAAGCGACCAGGAGCAGCAACGTGGCGAAGCAAAGTTCTCAGAAATTCATCGCGCGCAACCGTGCGCCTCGGGTGCAGATCGAGTACGACGTCGAGCTCTACGGCGCCGAGAAAAAGGTCCAGCTGCCCTTCGTCATGGGCGTGATGGCCGATCTCGCCGGCAAGCCCGCCGAACCTCTGGCGCCTGTGGCCGACCGCAAGTTCCTTGAAGTGGACGTCGACAACTTCGACTCGCGCCTCAAGGCCATGCAGCCACGCGTCGCGTTCCACGTGCCCAACGAGCTGACCGGCGAAGGCAACCTGAGCCTGGACATCACCTTCGAAAGCATGGACGACTTCAGCCCCGCCGCTGTGGCGCGCAAGGTCGATTCGCTCAAGCAACTGCTCGAAGCCCGCACCCAACTGGCCAACCTGCTGACCTACATGGACGGCAAGACCGGCGCTGAAGAAATCATCATGAAGGCGATCAAGGACCCGGCACTGCTTCAGGCACTTGCCAGCGCGCCCAAGCCTGCAGGGGAGCAGTAATCATGACTGACAATACCGCCCGCGAAGGCACCCAGATCCTGGGTACCACCGAAGAAGCCAGCGAGTTCGCGAACCTGCTGCTGCAAGAATTCAAACCCAAGACCGAGCGTGCCCGCGAAGCCGTGGAAACCGCTGTGCGCACCCTGGCCGAGCAGGCTCTGGCCCAGACCGACCTGGTGTCCAACGACGCGATCAAGTCGATCGAATCGATCATCGCCGCCATCGACGCCAAGCTCACCGCCCAGGTCAACCAGATCATCCATCACCAGGATTTCCAGCAGCTGGAAAGCGCCTGGCGTGGCCTGCACTACCTGGTGAACAACACCGAGAGCGATGAGCAGCTGAAGATTCGCGTGCTCAACATCTCCAAGCCGGACCTGCACAAGACCCTGAAGAAATTCAAGGGCACCGCGTGGGACCAGAGCCCGATCTTCAAGAAGATGTACGAAGAAGAATACGGCCAGTTCGGCGGCGAACCCTACGGTTGCCTGGTGGGCGACTACTACTTCGACCAGTCGCCTCCCGACGTGGAGCTGCTGGGGGAGCTGTCGAAAGTCTGCGCCGCCATGCACGCACCGTTCATTGCCGCCGCTTCGCCAACCGTGATGGGCATGGGCTCGTGGCAGGAACTGTCGAACCCGCGCGACCTGACCAAGATCTTCACCACCCCGGAATACGCCGGCTGGCGCTCGCTGCGTGAATCGGAAGACTCGCGCTACATCGGCCTGACCATGCCCCGCTTCCTGGCGCGCCTGCCGTACGGTGCCAAGACCGATCCGGTGGAAGCCTTCGCCTTCGAAGAAAACACCGACGGTGCCGACAGCTCCAAGTACACCTGGGCCAACGCCGCTTACGCGATGGCGGTGAACATCAACCGTTCGTTCAAACACTTCGGCTGGTGCTCGCGCATCCGTGGCGTGGAGTCGGGCGGTGAAGTCGAGAACCTGCCGGCCCACACCTTCCCGACGGATGACGGTGGCGTGGACATGAAGTGCCCGACCGAAATCGCTATCAGCGACCGCCGCGAAGCGGAACTGGCGAAGAACGGTTTCATGCCGCTGCTGCACAAGAAAAACACCGACTTTGCCGCCTTCATCGGCGCCCAGTCGTTGCAGAAACCGGCCGAATACGATGACCCAGACGCCACCGCCAACGCCAACCTGGCCGCGCGCCTGCCGTACCTGTTCGCCACCTGCCGTTTCGCTCACTACTTGAAGTGCATCGTGCGCGACAAGATCGGTTCCTTCAAAGAGAAGGACGAGATGCAACGCTGGTTGCAGGACTGGATCCTCAACTACGTCGACGGTGACCCGGCGCACTCCACCGAAACCACCAAGGCCCAGCATCCATTGGCTGCCGCCGAAGTGATCGTGGAAGACGTCGAAGGCAACCCGGGGTACTACAACTCCAGGTTCTACCTGCGCCCGCACTACCAACTCGAAGGGCTGACCGTGTCGCTGCGCCTGGTATCGAAACTGCCTTCGGCGAAAGGCGCGTAACACCGCCGCTCGTTCCCACGCTCCGCGTGGGAATGCCGCCCGGGACGCTCCGCGTCCCAGTGACGCAGAGCGTCACAAGATGCGTTACCACGCAGAGCGTGGGAACGATCAGCGTTAACAAATTCTGTGGCTGAGACCACACAGGGAGAAAACATGGCTGTTGATATTTTCATCAAGATCGGCGACATCAAGGGCGAGTCCATGGACAAGGCCCACAAGGACGAAATCGACGTGTTGAACTGGAGCTGGGGCATGGCCCAGTCCGGCAACATGCACGTGGGCGGTGGCGGCGGTGCGGGCAAGGTGAACATCCAGGACCTGTCGCTGACCAAGTACGTCGACAAGGCCTCGCCCAACCTGATGATGCACTGCGCGAGCGGCAAGCACATCGACAAGGTCACGCTGACCGTGCGCAAGGCCGGCGGTGAAAGCCAGGTCGAGTACATGATCATCAACCTGGAAGAAGTGCTGGTCACCTCCCTGAGCACCGGTGGTTCGGGCAGCGATGATCGCCTGACCGAAAACGTGACCCTGAACTTTGCCCAGGTGATGGTGGACTACCAGCCACAGAAAGCCGACGGCACCAAAGACGGCGGCGCGATCAAGTTTGGCTGGAACATTCGCTCCAACACCAAACGCTGATTGCCCCTGTAGCCGCCACCCCAAGTGGCGGCTGCAAGCCCCCTGTTCCTCTCGCAACCCGTCCGTGGAGCTGCTTTGGTGGTAACTGAAATTGCTTCCCGCGATCGCCTGCAACCGTCCCTGCTGGACCGGTTGACCGACGATGACCCGACCAATCCCAAGGAAAGCGCCGACAAACGCGTGCTGTCCCTGAGCCAATTGAAAGCCTCGGTGCTGCGTGACCTGACGTGGCTGCTCAACACCACTTCACTGCTCAACGCCGATGCCACGCTGCACACGCCTGCCGGTACATCGGTGGTCAATTACGGGCTGCCGGCGCTGGCGGGCAACAGTGTCTCCAGTGTCGACATCAGCGCCCTGGAGGCCTTGATTCGACAAGCCATCGCCACCTTCGAGCCGCGCATCCTGCGCCACACCTTGCGGGTCAAGGCACGCGTCGGCCACGGTGAGATGAACCACAACGCCCTGAGTTTCGAGATCGAAGGCGACCTGTGGGCGCAGCCGGTGCCGTTGCGCCTGTTGCTGCAAACCGACCTGGACCTGGAGTCCGGCCATGTGCGTGTGGTCAATGCCGACCAGCGGAGACGCCCATGAACCCGCGCTTGCTGGAGCTGTATAACCAGGAACTGCACCACGTGCGCGAAAGCGCCGCCGAGTTCGCCAAGGAATACCCGAAGATCGCCAGTCGGCTGACCCTGTCCGGCATGGACTGCGCCGACCCGTACGTCGAACGCTTGCTCGAAGGCTTTGCGTATCTCACGGCCCGGGTCCAGCTCAAGCTCGACGCCGAGTACCCGACCTTCACCAACAACCTGCTGGAGATCGCCTACCCGCACTACCTGGCGCCGACCCCGTCGATGACCGTGGTGCAGTTGCAGGCCGATCCCGATGAAGGCTCCCTGGCCAGTGGTTTTCCACTGCCCCGCGACACCGTCCTGCGCGCCGCCTTGGGCCGCGAAACCCAGACCTGCTGCGAGTACCGCACCGCGCACCCGGTGACGCTGTGGCCGTTGCAGGTCGCCCAGGCCGAGTACTTCGGCAACCCGTCCGCCGTGCTCGGGCGTTTGGCTGCCAGCGAACCCAAGGCCAAGGCCGGCCTGCGCCTGACCTTGCGTACCGGCGCCGAGCTGCCGTTCAACAGCCTGGCGCTGGATAATTTGCCGCTGTACCTCAGCGGTGCCGACGAACAACCGTTCCGCCTCTACGAACAACTGCTGGGCAATGCCTGCGCGGTGTTCGCGCGCAAGCCCGGTGGTGACTGGGTTGAGCGCCTGCCGCCGGATGCCTTGCGCTCCCGGGGTTTCGACGACGCCGATGCGGCAATGCCGGTGGTGCCTCGGGCATTCCAGGGCTATCGCTTGCTTCAGGAATACTTCGCCCTGCCCCACCGTTTTCTGTTCGTTGAATTCGCTGAACTGAGCCGCGCCGTCAAGCGCTGCGACGGCCAGGAGCTGGAACTGATCGTGCTGTTCGACCGCCACGATCCGAGCCTGGAAGGCAGCGTCGGCAAGGCGCAATTCGTGCCGTTCTGCACCCCGGCAATCAACCTGTTTCCCAAGCGCGTGGACCGGATTCACTTGTCCGAGCGGGTCAACGAACACCATGTGATCGCCGACCGCACGCGGCCGATGGATTTCGAGATTCACTCCTTGAGCGGCATCACGGGCCACGGCACCGGGCCCGAGCAACCGTTCTTGCCGTTCTACGCAGTACGCGATCCGTCGCGCTATGGCCGTGACCAGGCTTACTACACGGTGCGCCGCGAACCCCGCGTGTTGTCCAGCGACCAGCGCCGCAACGGGCCGCGCTCCACCTATGTGGGCAGCGAAACCTTCGTCAGCCTGGTGGACACCCAGCAAGCCCCGTACCGCCATGACCTGCGCCAACTGGGCGTGACCGCACTGTGCACTAACCGCGACTTGCCGCTGTTCATGAGCGTGGGCAACGGCAAGACCGACTTCACCCTGGCCGACAGTGCGCCGGTATTGGCCGTGCGCTGCGTCGCCGGGCCAAGCCGCCCGCGCGCCAGCCATGCCCATGACGCCAAGGCCTGGCGCCTGATCAGCCAGTTGTCGTTGAACTACCTGTCGCTGAGCGAGCAAGGCCAGGGCGCCGCCGCGCTGCGTGAACTGCTGCGCCTGTATGGCGACAGCAACGACGCCGCCCTGCAATTGCAGATCGAAGGCCTGCGGGAAGTCAGCAGCAAGGCGGTGACCCGGCGCCTGCCGATGCCCGGCCCGATCGTGTTTGGCCGCGGCCTTGAGATCACTCTGGAATTTGATGAAAACGCGTTCCGCGGCACCGGCGTGTTCCTGCTCGGTGCGGTGTTTGAACGGTTCCTGGCACGCTACGTGTCGATCAACAGTTTTACCGAGACGGTGATCCGTACCACCGAACGCGGCGAGATCATGCGATGGAAAGCCAAGCCCGGACGCCGTCCGACCCTGTGAGTACCCTGGATGCAATGCATCAGGAGCCCTGGGAATATGACTTCTTCCAGGCGCTGCGGCGTATCGAGTGCGAATCGCCGGACCTGCCACGCCTGGGGCACTCCCTGCGCCTGGCGGATGACCCGCTGCGTCTCGGGCAGCAGGCCGATTGCACCTTTGCGCCGGCCACACTGGCCTCGGTCGAACCTGGGGCCGAAGGCCAGCCGGCACGGCTGGAGCAGTTCTTCTTCGGCCTCGGCGGCCCCAACGGCCCGCTGCCGCTGCACATCACCGAGTACGTGCGTGAGCGCCAACGCAACAACGCCGACAGCACCAGCAAGCGCTTCCTGGATGTGTTCCACCATCGCCTGCTGACCCTGTTTTATCGTGCCTGGGCCGAGGCACGGCCGACCGTCAGCCATGACCGCCCGGACGATGACTACTGGTCGGCGCGCCTCGCCGCATTGAGCGGTCGCGGCACCCCGAGCCTGCTCAACCAGGGCCTGATCCCCGACACCGCGAAGCTGCATTACAGCGGCCACCTGTCGGCACAAACCCGCTATCCGGACGGCCTGAAGGCGATTCTCGGCGAGTACTTCGGCCTGCCGGTGGAGATCGAAGAATACGTCGGCCAATGGCTGGAGCTGCCCGAGCGCAGCCGCGTGAGTGTCAGCGCCAACCAGCTGGGCGTGGACTTTTGCCTGGGCAGCCACGTGTGGGACCGCCAGCATAAATTCCGCATCCGCCTGGGCCCGCTGAAGCTCGATGACTACATGGGCATGCTGCCCGGCAGCCAGCCGTTCAACGAGCTGGTGGCGTGGGTCGCCGAGTACCTGGGCCACGAACTGGACTGGGACCTGAACCTGATCCTGCAACAACCGGAAGTGCCGGCCCTGCAACTCAACGGCCAGTTCCGCCTGGGCTTCAACACCTGGCTCGGCCAACCCGAGCATGACGCCAACGACCTAATCCTGGCCCGGCATTACGCCGAACACGCCAACACCTCAAGGAATCCAGAGCATGGGTGAAATCAGTCGCGCCGCACTGTTCGGCAAACTCAACAGCGTGGCCTACAAGGCCATCGAAGCCGCCACCGTGTTCTGCAAGCTGCGGGGCAACCCGTACGTGGAACTGGCCCACTGGTTTCACCAGTTGCTGCAACTGCAGGACTCTGACCTGCACCGCATCATTCGACAGTTCAATGTCGAGCCGGCGCGTCTGGCCCGCGACCTGACCGAAGCCCTGGACCGCCTGCCCCGTGGCTCGACGTCGATCACTGACTTGTCGTCCCATGTGGAAGAAGCGGTCGAGCGTGGCTGGGTCTATGGCAGCCTGATGTTTGGCGAAAGCCAGGTACGCACCGGCTACCTGGTGCTGGGAATTCTCAAGACGCCGAGCCTGCGCCATGCGCTGTTGGGCTTATCCGGTGAGTTCGACAAGATCAAGGCCGAAGCCCTGAGCGAACGCTTTGACGAATACGTCGGCGACTCGCCCGAAAATGCACTGAGTGCCAGCGACGGTTTCAATGCCGGTGCAGTACCGGGCGAAGCCAGCGGCGCCATGGCCCCGAGCGCGATGGGCAAGCAGGAAGCCCTCAAGCGCTTCACCGTCGACCTGACCGAACAGGCCCGCAGCGGCAAGCTCGACCCGATCGTCGGGCGTGACGAAGAGATCCGCCAACTGGTGGACATCCTCATGCGTCGCCGCCAGAACAACCCGATCCTTACCGGTGAAGCCGGCGTCGGCAAGACCGCCGTGGTCGAAGGCTTCGCCCTGCGCATCGTCGCCGGCGACGTACCACCCGCGCTGAAAGATGTGGAACTGCGCAGCCTCGATGTCGGCCTGCTGCAAGCCGGCGCGAGCATGAAAGGCGAGTTCGAACAACGCCTGCGACAGGTCATCGAAGACGTCCAGGCTTCGCCGAAACCGATCATCCTGTTTATCGACGAAGCCCACACCCTGGTAGGTGCCGGTGGCGCCGCCGGGACCGGTGACGCGGCCAACCTGCTCAAGCCTGCCCTGGCCCGCGGCACCTTGCGTACCGTGGCCGCCACCACCTGGGCCGAGTACAAGAAGCACATCGAAAAAGACCCGGCCCTGACCCGTCGCTTCCAGGTGGTGCAAGTGGCCGAGCCGTCTGAAGAAAAGGCGTTGCTGATGATGCGCGGCGTGGCCTCGACCATGGAAAAACACCATCAGGTGCAGATCCTCGACGAAGCGCTGGAAGCGTCAGTGAAGCTGTCCCACCGCTACATTCCGGCGCGTCAATTGCCGGACAAATCCGTGAGCCTGCTGGACACCGCCTGCGCCCGCGTCGCCATCAGCCTGCACGCGGTGCCGGCAGAAGTCGACGACAGCCGCCGCCGTATCGAGGCACTGGAAACCGAGCTGCAAATCATCGCCCGCGAGCACGCGATCGGCATCGCCATCGGTGCGCGCCAGACCAACAGCGAAGCGCTGCTGAGCGCCGAACGCGAGCGCCTGGCCACCCTGGAAAGCCGTTGGGCCGAAGAGAAAACCCTGGTGGATGAGTTGCTCGCCACCCGTGCGACGTTGCGCGAAAAATCCGGTGTCGTGGACAGCGGCGATGATCAATTGCGTGCCCAATTGGTAGACCTGCAACAACGCCTTAGCACCCTGCAAGGTGAAACTCCGCTGATCCTGCCGACCGTGGATTACCAGGCCGTGGCCTCGGTGGTCGCCGACTGGACCGGCATCCCGGTGGGCCGCATGGCCCGCAACGAACTGGAGACAGTGCTCAACCTCGACCAGCACCTGAAGAAACGCATCATCGGCCAGGACCACGCCTTGCAGATGATCGCCAAGCGCATCCAGACCTCCCGCGCCGGCCTCGACAACCCGAGCAAGCCGATTGGCGTGTTCATGCTCGCCGGCACCTCCGGTGTGGGCAAGACCGAAACCGCCCTGGCCCTGGCCGAAGCCATGTACGGCGGTGAGCAGAACGTGATCACCATCAACATGAGCGAGTTCCAGGAAGCCCATACCGTGTCCACCCTCAAGGGTGCGCCACCGGGCTACATCGGCTATGGCGAAGGTGGCGTGCTGACCGAAGCCGTGCGGCGCAAACCCTACAGCGTGGTGCTGCTGGACGAGGTGGAAAAAGCCCACCCGGACGTGCATGAAATCTTCTTCCAGGTGTTCGACAAGGGCGTAATGGAAGACGGCGAAGGCCGGGTGATCGACTTCAAGAACACCTTGATCCTGCTGACCACCAACGCCGGTACCGAGCTGATTTCCCAGGTCTGCAAAGACCCGGCGAACATCCCCGAGCCCGAGGAAATCGCCAAGGCCCTGCGCCAGCCGCTGCTGGAGATTTTCCCGCCGGCGCTGCTCGGCCGCTTGGTGACCATTCCGTACTACCCGCTGAGCGACGAGATGCTGAAAGCGATCACCCGCCTGCAACTCAACCGCATCAAGAAGCGCGTGGAGAACACTCACAAAGTCGCCTTCGATTACGACGACGACGTGGTCGACCTGATCGTGTCCCGCTGCACCGAAACCGAAAGCGGCGGGCGGATGATCGACACCATCCTCACCAACAGCCTGCTGCCGGACATGAGCCGCGAATTCCTCACCCGCATGCTCGAAGGCAAGGCGCTGGCGGGGGTGCGGATCAGCACGCGGGATAACGAATTGCACTACGACTTCAACGATTGACCTGACGGAATGCGATCAAAACTGTGGGAGCGGGCTTGCTCGCGAAGACGGCGTATCAGTTGATGCATCCGGTGACTGATTCACCGCGTTCGCGAGCAAGCCCGCTCCCATAGTTGGAGCCGGTTCCTACAGTTATTACGCTATTTACGGGTTAACCGATGTTATTCAACCAAGCCTCACGCCTGGCCAAGATCACCAGCCCCCTGGGGCCGGATGTGCTGCTGCTCAATGAAATGGGTGGCGGCGAAGAGCTGGGTCGGCTGTTCAATTTCGAACTGCAGCTGACCTCGCTGGACGCCAACATCGACCTCAACCAGTTGCTGGGCAAGCCCATGAGCCTGAACCTGCAACTGGCGGACGGTGGCGAGCGGCACTTCCACGGCATCGTCGCCCGCTGCAGCCAGAACATCGACCAGGGCCAGTTCGCCAGCTATCAGGTGACTTTGCGCCCGTGGTTATGGCTGCTGAGCCGCACCTCCGACTGCCGGATTTTCCAGAACCTGAGCATCCCGCAGATCATCAAGCAGGTGTTTCGCGACCTGGGTTTTTCCGACTTCGAAGACGCCTTGAGCCGCCCGTACCGCGAGTGGGAATACTGCGTGCAGTACCGCGAGACCAGCTTCGATTTCGTCAGCCGCCTGATGGAACAGGAAGGCATCTACTACTTCTTCCGCCACGAGCAGGACCGCCACGTGCTGGTGCTGGCCGATGCCTACGGTGCCCACGCCAACGTGCCCGGCTACGCCTCGGTGCCTTACTACCCCAAGGACGAGCAGCAGCGCGAACGCGACCATATGCACAACTGGCACCTGGCACAGGAAGTACAGCCCGGCTCCCTTGAGCTCAACGACTACGACTTCCAGCGCCCCAGCGCGAGCATCGACGTGCGCTCGGCCATGCCGCGCCCGCACACCGCCGGCGACTACCCGCTGTACGACTACCCCGGCACCTACGTCAAAAGCGAAGACGGCGAACACTACGCCCGCACCCGCATCGAAGCCCTGCAAACCCTGCACGAACAAGTGGAGTTCAGCGGCAACGCCCGGGGCCTGGGTTCCGGCCACCTGTTCAGCCTCACCGGCTTCAGTCGCCGCGACCAGAACCGCGAATACCTGATCGTCGGCGCCCGCTACTACATCTCCCAGGAAAGCCTCGAAAGCGGCGGTGGCGCGCCTTCGGCGCAGTTCGAAAGCACCCTCACCTGCATCGACGCACAACAGAGTTTCCGCCCGCTGGCCAACACCTACCGGCCCATCGTCAAAGGCCCGCAGACCGCGCTGGTAGTGGGCCCCAAGGGCGAAGAAATCTGGACCGACCAATATGGCCGGGTCAAGGTGCATTTCTATTGGGACCGCCACGACCAGTCCAACGAAAACAGCTCATGCTGGATTCGCGTATCGCAGTCCTGGGCCGGAAAAAACTGGGGCTCGATGCAGATCCCGCGGATCGGCCAGGAAGTGATTGTGAGCTTCCTGGAAGGCGATCCCGACCGGCCGATCATCACCGGCCGGGTGTACAACGCCGAGCAGACCGTGCCTTACGACCTGCCGGAAAACGCCACCCAAAGCGGGATGAAAAGCCGCTCCAGCAAAGGCGGCACGCCGGCCAACTTCAATGAAATCCGCATGGAGGACAAGAAGGGGTTGGAGCAGCTGTACATCCATGCCGAGCGTAATCAGGACATCGTGGTGGAGGTGGATGAAAGCCATTCGGTGGGGCATGACCGGAACAAGAGTATTGGGCATAACGAGACGGTGACGATTGGGAACAATCGAGTGCGCATCGTCAAGCATCAAGACATCCTCTCGGTGGGCCAGAGAAAGACCGACAGCATCAGCCAGAGCTACGTGATTGAAGTGGGCGAAAACCTGCGATTGGTCTGCGGTAAAAGCATCCTAGAGTTGAACGCCAGCGGGCAGATCAACCTGAGTGGCGTAAATATCAGCTTCCACGCCAGCGGCGATGCCGAATTCAATACCGGCGGCGTCCTGCACCTGAACAACGGCGGCGGCCCCGGCGCAACACCCGATGGTCAGGGCATGAAAGCCAGCATCGACGCCAATATCAAAGCCGCGTTCCCCGCGCCTAAAAGCTCCTGACGAGACCTGTTTTCCATGACGTACCGAATTAACGAATTTCAGTTCCAACTGCCGGCCGGCGAGCTGCAGGACGCTACGATCAATATCCTCAAGTTCCCCGAGCTGGGCACTTCCTTGATCATCAGCCGCAGCTTCCTCACCGATGGCGAAACCCTGCACAGCAACTTCGACGAACAGCTCAAACGCCTGGAAAAACAGGTGCAGGATTTGCGCTATCAACCGGGCGTCGGTGTCCGTCTAGGTGCAACAAAGGAAGTAGAAGGCATAGAGCTCCGCAGCCAGTTCAGCAAGGGCAGTGACAAGGTGTTCCAGTACCAACTGGCTCTGGTAATCCCGGGCACACGCAAGATGCTCGCCTTGAGTTATGTGAAGGCAGACAAGCTGGGCGATGCCGAGGCGGCGCACTGGGCGACGATCAAAAACTCATTGTCGTTCGACGCGATTTCCTGATGGGCACCATGCATGTCTGATGCTCTATGGGCCGCTCGCATGGGCGACGCGCTCTCCCACACCTCAATGATGGCCGACATCCTCGGCGGTGTGTTGGAGGTGGCGGCCAATATCGCGATCACTGCAGTAGCGACTGCTGCCGTGGTGGCTGCTACCGGTATCACCGTCGCTACCGGCGGACTCGGATGCGTCCTGCTCGGCGCAGTGGTGGGCACAGTTGTCGGCCTTCTCATGAGCAAGAGCGGGGCGGACAAAGGCCTCACCAATTTATGCGACAGCTTCAGCAACGCCCTGTTTCCGCCCACGGTACAGGCGAATATTCTCACCGGTGCCACCGATACCCTGACCAACAACCTTCCCGCCGCACGTGCCGCGGGGGCGATCAGCTCGCATGTCGCGCCAGCCGGAACCGAACTGGAAGAACCCGCACCCGAACCAGAAGCCAGTTATCTGGATATGGCCGAGAGCTTCTTCTCCCAAATGTGGCGCCCCACGGTGGCTACTCCCACACCAGGAGCCGTGCCCAAGCCTCTGGACTTGGTCACCTGCATGAAGCATCCACCGATGCCTCCGCAGTTCCTGGCCGAGGGTTCGGATAAGGTCACGATCAATGGCCAGCCTGCGGTGCGCAGTGGTGATCGTAGTACCTGCGATGCAACAGTGGTGTCGTCCGGGTTGATTTCATCGAACGTGACCATTGGCGGCGGGTCAGTGGTGGTGCGGGAAATACGCAGTGGCAAGACGCCGGGCGTGGGGTTGGCGGTCACCGCGTTACTGATGCTCAAGGGCGGCAAGGGCAAGTTCTTCAGCAAGTTGCCGTGCATGCTGATTGGCGGGGCTACTTCGATGGCCGTCAGCAGCGCGATGGACGCGATGACCAACGCTGCCATGGGCTCGTCGAATCCGGTGCATGCTGCAACGGGAGCGAAGGTGCTGGGCGGCACCGATGAACTGGATTTTGTACTGCCCGCCATCCTGCCGATTGACTGGCAACGCTTCTACAACAGCCGCGACGAACGCCCAGGCACACTGTTCGGTACAGGCTGGAGTGTGGCTTATGAAGTATGCGTCGAAATCCAACCTCATCCAGAAGGCGGTGAAGCGCTGGTCTACACCGACGAGCAGGGGCGCCCTATCGACATGGGCTCGATCCCGTTGGGGGGGGCGGTGTTCAGCCCCGGCGAAGGGCTCTCTGTGCGTCGGCACCTCAACGGGCAGGTGCTGATTGAAAGTGACGACGGCCTATATCGTTTGTTTGAGCCCACAGCCAACCCGTCGCTGCTGCGCCTGATTCAACTTGGCGACCGCAACGACAACCGCATTCATCTCGACTACGACCAGGCCGGACGCCTGGTACGCCTGCGCGATACCTTCGACTTGGTGCAGGTCGAGTTGATACGCGAACATGAGCACGTCACTCGCGTCGAACGCCTATTCCCAGATCAACGTCGCGAAGTGCTCGTCAGCTACGGCTATGACGCCAGGGCCAATCTGGCAGAGGTGCGCGATGCCTCTGGCCAGGTGCAGCGGCGCTTCACGTACGATGCCGGGCACCGAATGGTGGAGCATCAGTTACCCACCGGGTTGCGGTGCTTCTATGAATGGGCACTGATTGAAAACTCAGAGTGGCGAGTCGTCCGACACTGGACCGATGAAGGTGACTCCTACCAGTTCGACTATGACTTGAAGGCGGGCCTCACCCGTATCATCGACGGCTTACAGCGCGTCAGCACCCGACATTGGAATACTCAGCACCAGATCATTCAATACAGCGATAAGCTGGGGCAAACCTGGCTGTTCGAGTGGAATGACGAACGCCAACTTCTCAGCGCCACCGACCCGCAAGGTGGACGCTATGAATACAAGCATGATGACGCCGGCAACCTGATCGGCGAAACGGACCCGTTGGGCCGCAGCGATTCAACGTTGTGGCTTGAACACTGGGCGTTACCCCTGGTGGAGACCGACGCCGCCGGCAACAGTTGGCAGTATCGCTATGATCCTCGCGGCAATTGCGTTGCCGAAACCGACCCGCTGGGCCACATCACCCGCTATCGCTATGACGCCCACGGCCAGGTCGTGGAAATCATCGACGCCTCCGGTAAAAGCAAAAAACTGCGTTGGAATCCGTTCGGGCAATTGGTCGAACACATTGATTGCTCGGGTTATCCCACGCGTTTCAGCTACGACGAGCGCGGCTATCTGCAGGTGATCACCGACGCGCTTGGCGAGCGCACTCAATTCAGCTACGACCTCCAGGGGCGCTTACTCAGCAACCAACTGCCGGACGGTCGCATCGAGCTGTTTCAACGCGATGTCAGCGGCCAACTCGTGGGGTACACCGACCCTGCCGGACATACCACGCTCTACCAGCACAATCGACGTGGCCAGATAAGCCTGCGCACCGACGCTCATGGCCGGCAGGTGAAGTTCGGCTATGACAGCTATGGGCGCCTGCAAGCACTGACCAACGAGAACGGCGAACGTTATCTCTTTGCCTGGGACGCCGGGGATCGGCTGACTGAGCAGCAAGACCTCGATGGCAGTGCCAAAAGCTACACCTACAATCCACTGGACCATATCACCACGGTGACCGCCACTCCGGCCCCCTACGGCAACGGGCTAGGCCTGGTTCCCGAGACGCCGCCAGCGCCCATTGTCCATCAAATGGAACGTGACGCAGTAGGTCGGCTGATCGCCAAAACCACCGACGATGGGCGCACCGACTACGCCTACGACCCGCTGGACCAGCTCACCGCCGTCACCTTCACCGACCTGCTGGGCAATACCCAAGCCCTTGGTTTCGCTTACGACGCCCTCGGCCAAATGCTTGCCGAACAGAGTTCTATGGGCACCCTGCAGCACCACTACGACGAACTCGGTAATCTTATCCAGACCCAGATACCCGACGGACGCTGGCTCAATCGCCTGTACTACGGCAGCGGTCACTTGCATCAGGTCAATCTCGACGGCCAGGTCATCAGCGACTTTGAACGCGACCGCCTGCACCGCGAAGTACTGCGCACCCAAGGCCGACTCAGCACCCGCAGTGAGTATGACCGCAGCGGCCGTCTACGCTCACGCCAACACCGCCTTACAGGCCTGCCATCGTTGATGCCAGCGACAGCGCAAAAGCAGTTCGAGTATGACCCTGCCGACAACTTGGTCGGCAAGTTCGACCAGCAATCTGCCATACAACATCGCCAACTGCTGCACTACGATGCCACTGGCCGCATCATCGCCAGCCAGGACAGCCTGCACGGCCAGCGCGAAACGTTTGCCTACGATGCCGCCGCCAACCTGCTGGATGGCCCGCAGTCAGGCGCTGGGCTGGTCGTGCATAACAAAGTGCTGACCTATCAGGACAAGCGTTATCGCTATGACGCGTTCGGTCGGATGATCGAAAAACGCAGCGCAGCGCGTGGCTTGCAACGCTTCGCCTACGATGCAGAAAGCCGGCTGATTGAAGTGCGCAATGAAAACGGCAGCGTAGTCAGGATGATCTACGACCCGTTGGGCCGACGCATTGAGAAAACCGAACATGGCAACGACGGCTATCCCCTGGGGGAAACCCGGTTTACCTGGGATGGGCTGCGGTTATTGCAGGAGCATAAACACAGCCAGACCAGTCTTTACATCTATGAAGATGAAGGCAGCGAACCCTTGGCTCGCGTTGACGGCACCGGGCCGCTGCAGAAAATCCGCTACTACCACAACGACCTCAACGGACTGCCGGAGCAACTGACTGAAGCTGACGGGCATAATGTCTGGCGCGCGACATATCGTGTGTGGGGCAATACGGTTGAGGAAGTGCGCGAGCCGTACTACATCGAAGAACAGAACCTGCGCTTTCAGGGGCAGTATCTGGACCGGGAGACGGGGCTGCATTTCAATACTTTCAGGTTTTATGATCCGGACGTGGGACGGTTTACGACACCGGATCCGATTGAGTTTGACGGCGGGCTCAATTTTTATCAGTACGCCCCCAATCCAATATCCTGGATTGATCCATGGGGACTGGCCCCCGAGCTTTATTACCTGATTGCGAAAAAGGACGGCTTTTATGACGAGATGGCATGGGGCCATAAAAAGCCAATAGGCCAAGTCTATTTGAAAAAAGGTGAAGTTTGGAAAGTCGGTGAAACCGTCAATCCGAATCGGCGATATACCCAAAAGTGGCTGAAATCCAAAAATCTTGCCTACAAAAGGGTTATGGCAGCACCGACGAAGGGCAATATGCAGGTATGGGAAAGATTAAAAATCGGAAAATATTTTAAACGCCGAGGAAAACTACCCCCGGGCAACAAATGCAGGCACTGACATAAGGAATACTTTATGCGAGTCGATACGACATCGGACTCACCGAGTTGGACAAAGGTCTTTGAAATCACCGACGAGCTAAATGGCCTGAGTGAGATTCTTGAAAAAAAGTATCCCACCCTCGACTGGGAACTGGCGGTCTGCATGCGATGCCTGCCGAAGAACCTGGAACGAAAAACATTTTGCCGTTATTACGCAAAAGACAAAATGTTCGGTCTGGATATCGCCATGGACGAGGAAGATTTTGTTCCACTGAAAAAAGACATAGCTGCTCAGCGCAAATTAATAGGTGCGGCATTCATTACATTTTTTGTTGAAAGTATTAAGAAATACGAGAAAAAACTCCCCAATCTGCAACCGGTATCGGCGCAACTAATTGCGGATGTACAGCAATGGTGTATTGAGAACGAGTGGACAGCTTGAAGCTCAACGATTGAGCAAGGATTGCCCACCCACAAAAAATGGGCACCCGACCCAGTCGGCGTGCCCATTTTTCATCCCGCGCTCACACTCGCATGTGCGTAGCGCGTTCTACATGACTTACGGATTGACGCTGTCTTTAAGCGACTTGCCTGGCTTGAACGCAACGGTGTTGCTCGCCTTGATTTTCACCGGCTCGCCGGTTTGCGGGTTTTTGCCGGTGCGGGCGCCGCGGTGGCGCTGCAGGAAGGTGCCGAAGCCTACCAGGGTGACGCTGTCCTTGCGATGCAGCGCGCCGGTGATTTCTTCGAGTACGGCGTTGAGTACGCGGTTGGCCTGTTCTTTGGTCAGGTCTGCTTTTTCTGCAATAGCGGCTGCGAGTTCTGGTTTACGCATAAGTGAAGCCTCTTTGACGGTTTTTTGTTGTTATGTCCGTGCTGCTCTCTATCGGAGCAGCGCCCAAGGCGCCGCAGGCTCTACTCTGCGGCAGACGGGAGTGAGGATGGCATGCCATCGGGGCCTGCGCCAGTCTCACGGCGACCTTTCTACGGTCAAAATGATGCTTATTCCGACAGAACGACCAGCATTTACGCCAGCAGCGGCGGAAGTTCTTTGTTGAGGGCCAGTTTTTCCATCACGGCCGTGCCGGTCAGGGCGTAGCCCAGCAGTCGGCCGCTGGCGTCGCGGCACAGGGCCTTGATGTCGCCGCCCTGCCCTTCGACGCTCCACAAACCTTCGGTGCCCCGTGGCGGTGGCGAGACGACCAGCGGGCAGACCGGGGTTTTTACTGTGACAGGCATCGGCCCGTAGCTGACGGCCGTCGCGTTACCCGCCAGGGTCTGGGCCAGGGCGCGGGCGCAGCTCATCAGGGGCATCACGTACAGCAGGTTCAGGCCATCGACCTCGGCGCAGTCGCCCAGGGCGTAGATGTTGGCGTGGGAGGTCTTGAGGTGGCGGTCGACCATGATCCCGCGGTTGATCTGCAACCCGGCGGCGGCGGCCAGGTCGACACGCGGGCGCAGGCCGATAGCAGACACCACCAGGTCACACTGGATCACTTCGCCATCAGACAAGTGGGCTTCCAGGCCGTCAGCGGTGCGCTGCAGGCGATTGAGCACCGGGCCCAGGTGGAAACGCGCCCCCAGGCCTTCCAGACCGGCCTGCACCGCTGCGGCGGCTGCCGGGTGCAGCAGGGTCGGCATGACTTGCTCGCACGGCGCCACCAGGTCGATCTCGTAGCCGCCGAGGATCAGGTCGTTGGCGAACTCGCAGCCGATCAGCCCGGCCCCCAGCAACAGCACCCGGCGTTTTCCGGCCGCAGCGGCACGAAAGCGTGCGTAGTCTTCGAGGTCGTTGATCGGGAAAATCAGCTCGGCGGCGTCGCCCTGTACCGGCACCCGCACGGTTTCTGCACCCCAGGCCAGGATCAGGTCGCGATAGCCCACCGCTTCCTCACCGATCCACAAGCGCTTGTGGCCCGGGTCGATGCCACTGATGCGGGTGTGGGTACGCACTTCGGCCTTCAGTTGCTCGGCCATGGCGCCCGGTTCAGCCATGCTCAGGCCATCGGCTTCCTTGTTCTTGCCAAAGCCTGTGGAGAGCATGGGCTTGGAGTAGGAGCGCCCGTCATCTGCGGTGATCAGCAACAGCGGGGTTTCGCTATCGAGCTTGCGAAACTCCCGAGCCAGGTTGTAACCGGCCAACCCCGTGCCGACGATCACGACAGGTGCGTTCATTCCTTTCTCCTTGTAGTACGTTTCTTGAATTGCGATTTAAATCAGCAATCAGCCGATTTCGATCATTTCGAAATCCATTTTGCCCACGCCGCAGTCCGGGCACAGCCAGTCTTCGGGGACGTCCTGCCACAGGGTGCCCGGCGCGATGCCGTCATCCGGCCATCCGTCTTTCTCGTCGTAGATCAGGCCACAGACGACACATTGCCACTTCTTCATTGCTTGTTTCCTCAGGTCCAGGCGCGTTGGCCGACGGTCGATAGATGTAACCTTGCCGTGCGGCTCAGGGCGTTTTGTACTGATCAGCAGGCGCAGATGCAAGCATGATCGACGCATGGGCCTGGCGCACTCCGGCAAAAGTCCAGGGCACCATGGTAAGCTCGCCGCCTCATTAACTGCCAATAATGACCCTCCGTGCCGCATTCAAACGCCCTTCCCGATGCTTGCCGATGGCTGACCCAGAGCCTTCTGAGCCCACTGCCCGCGCCGCTGACACTCAACTGGCTGTTCGATGAAGGTTCGCTGACCCGGCGCCTGACGCGCCTGTCCGACGATGGCTTCAGCGTGACGCCGTTGTTCGAAGGCTGGCAACCGCTGCGAGACGACGAATGCGCCACCCTGGACTTGCCCGCCGCCAGCATCGGCTGGGTGCGCGAGGTGTATTTGCGTGGCCATGGCCAGCCGTGGGTGTTTGCCCGCAGCGTGGCGGCCCGCAGCGCCTTGCAGGGCGACGGCTTGCACATGGATGAGTTGGGCAGCCGGTCTCTCGGGGAATTGCTGTTTTGTGACCACGCCTTCACGCGCCAGGCCATCGAGGTACGCCGCTACCCACGGGAATGGCTGCCCCCGGCGGACCAGGCCGATCACCTGTGGGCACGCCGCTCGCGCTTCGACCGCGGGCCGCTGAGCGTGCTGGTGGCCGAGATCTTCCTGCCCACCCTGTGGCAAGCCGTGCACGACCATCCGGAGCGTTTCTGATGTACCAGCGCCTGCTCAAATCCCTGAATCACCTGAACCCAAGGGCCTGGGACTTCATCCAGTTGACCCGCATGGACAAGCCCATCGGCATTTACCTGCTGCTGTGGCCCACGCTGTGGGCGCTGTGGATTGCCGGCAAGGGTTCGCCATCGCTGCTCAATATCCTGATCTTCGTGCTCGGCGTGATACTCACTCGGGCCGGCGGTTGCGTCATCAATGACTGGGCCGACCGCAAGGTCGACGGCCATGTGAAGCGCACCGAACAGCGCCCGCTGGTCAGCGGCAGGATCAGCTCGAAAGAGGCCCTGGTGTTCTTCGCGGTGCTGATGGTCATCAGTTTCCTGCTGGTGCTGCTGACCAACTCCATGACGATCTGGCTGTCTCTGGGCGGCCTCGCGCTGGCGGCCAGCTACCCGTTCATGAAGCGCTACACCTATTACCCGCAGGTGGTATTGGGCGCGGCGTTCTCGTGGGGCATGCCGATGGCGTTCACCGCCGAGACGGGCAGCCTGCCCGCCGCGGCATGGCTGTTGTACATCGCCAACCTGTTGTGGACGGTGGGATACGACACGTACTACGCCATGACCGATCGCGACGATGACCTGAAAATCGGGGTCAAATCCACCGCGATTCTGTTCGGCGATGCCGACCGGGTGATCATCCTGACCCTGCAGGGCCTGGCACTGGTGTGCCTGTGGCTGGCGGGGATGCGTTTTGAGCTGGGCGGCTGGTTCCACCTGGGCTTGCTGGCGGCGGCCGGGTGTTTTGCCTGGGAGTTCTGGTACACCCGGGACAAGGACCGGCTCAAATGCTTCAAGGCGTTTTTGCACAACCACTGGGCCGGGTTGGCGATTTTTGTCGGGATTGTCGCGGACTACGGATTTCGGTGAGAGGCCAGGCCCCTCACCCTTACACGGCTCACATCAAGGCTTGGCGACCTTCCAGGCCCCGTCCATTTTGCCTTCGCCGGTCATGTCACCGGCCTTCTTGTCCATGACGAAGGTGTAGAGCGGCTTGCCGCTGTAGGCCCACTGGCTTTTCTGGTCGTCACGGGTGATCACGGTCCACTTGCCCATGGGCTTGTCGGTGGATTCGGCCATCAATGGCGGCCAGTTGGTGGCGCACTTGTCGTTGCACATGGATTTGCCATCAGCGTCCTTGGCAAAGGTGTAGAGGGTCATGCCGTTGTGGTCCACCAGCATCCCGTCCTTGGTCATCGCCGGGTCTGCCGCAAACGCCAGTGTCGGCAGCGTTAACGCGGCCGTTACCAGCAGGGCTTTCCAGGAAAAAGTACTGTGAGTCATGGGAACCTTCCTTTTGTGGTTGTCAGGATTCGGACCCAAAGCGTAGTCCAGAGAGGCAAGGATTGCCCAGGCGACTAAATTACTGTCACACGACTGCAATAATTCCGTTATCTAATGCGGCGCAAGACAGTTAAATGACAAGAGGATTTAGCATGGTTGGCAGGAGCATTCTGATCGTTGACGACGAAGCGCCCATTCGCGAGATGATCGCCGTTGCGTTGGAAATGGCCGGCTATGACTGCCTGGAGGCGGAGAACTCCCAGCAGGCCCATGCCATTATCGTCGACCGCAAGCCGGACCTGATCCTGCTGGACTGGATGCTGCCCGGCACCTCCGGCATCGAACTGGCCCGCCGCCTCAAGCGTGACGAGCTGACCGGGGATATCCCGATCATCATGCTCACCGCCAAGGGCGAAGAGGACAACAAGATCCAGGGCCTGGAAGTCGGCGCCGATGATTACATCACCAAGCCCTTTTCCCCACGGGAACTAGTCGCCCGTCTGAAAGCCGTTCTGCGCCGTGCCGGCCCCACCGATGGTGAAGCGCCGATCGAAGTCGACGGCCTGATCCTTGACCCTATCAGCCACCGCGTGACCATCGACGGCAAACCCGCCGAGATGGGCCCCACCGAATACCGCCTGCTGCAATTCTTCATGACCCACCAGGAGCGCGCCTACACCCGCGGCCAACTGCTGGACCAGGTCTGGGGCGGCAACGTATATGTGGAGGAGCGCACCGTCGACGTGCATATCCGCCGCCTGCGCAAAGCCTTGGGCGACGCTTACGAGAATCTGGTACAAACCGTGCGCGGCACCGGCTACCGGTTTTCCACCAAAGGCTGAGCCAGCCCGAACTGCCCAGACAGCTGAAAGGACGCGTGTTTAAGTGAACCAAAACTGGCATGGCACCCTGATCCGCCACATGCTCCTGTTGATCACCGGCTGCCTGCTGGTGGGCCTGGTCAGCGGCTATTACGGCTGGAGCCTGGCCGTCGGCCTGGGCCTTTACCTGGGCTGGACCCTCAAGCAACTGCTGCGCCTGCACGAATGGCTGCGCCAGCACAAACCCGACGAAGCACCACCCGACGGCTACGGCCTGTGGGGCGAGGTGTTCGACAGCATCTACCACTTGCAACGCCGCGACCAGCGTGTACGCGGGCGCCTGCAAGCGGTGATCGACCGGGTGCAGGAGTCCACCGCCGCACTGAAAGACGCGGTGATCATGCTCGACAGCGACGGCAACCTGGAATGGTGGAACCGCGCCGCAGAGACCTTGCTGGGTCTCAAGACGCCCCAGGACAGCGGCCAGCCGGTGACCAACCTGGTGCGCCACCCGCGTTTCAAGGAGTATTTCGAGCAGGACAACTACGAAGAAGCCCTGGAAATCCCGTCACCGACCAACGACCGCGTGCGTATCCAGCTGTACCTGACGCGCTACGGCAATAACGAACATTTGATGCTGGTGCGCGATGTCACACGCATCCATCAGCTGGAACAGATGCGCAAGGACTTCGTCGCCAACGTCTCCCACGAACTGCGCACACCGCTGACGGTGATCTGCGGTTATCTGGAGACGCTGCTCGATAACGTCGAAGACGTGAACCCGCGCTGGACCCGTGCCCTGCAACAGATGCAGCAGCAAGGCTCGCGCATGCAAACCCTGCTCAACGACCTGCTGTTGCTGGCCAAGCTGGAAGCCACCGATTACCCCTCGGACAACCATCCGGTGCCGGTGCAAAGCCTGTTGCAGACGATCAAGAGCGACGCCCAGGCATTGTCCGGGCAGCGTGAACAGCAGATCACCCTTGAAGCCGACCCATCGATACTGCTCAAGGGCAGCGAGGGCGAGTTGCGCAGCGCGTTTTCCAACCTGGTGTTCAACGCCGTCAAATACACCCAGGACAAAGGCAACATCCGCATCCGCTGGTGGGCCGACGACCAGGGCGCACACCTCAGCGTGCAGGACTCCGGGATGGGCATCGACGCCAAGCATTTGCCGCGCCTCACCGAGCGTTTCTACCGCGTCGACTCCAGCCGCAACTCCAACACCGGCGGCACCGGACTCGGCCTGGCCATCGTCAAACATGTGCTGCTGCGCCATCGCGCGCGGCTGGAAATCAGTAGCGTGCTCGGCCACGGCAGTACCTTTACCTGCCATTTCCCGCCGGCCCAGGTGACACGTTCCCGGGTCCTTCATCAGGACGAGTGACCCTCCGCCCGGCAGCCGCCACTAGGCAAGCGCCCCGTCAGCCGCTACATTGGCGGACTTGCGCCTGCCTTTCAGGCCCACCTGCTCACCCTTTTCGATTAGACGGAACCCGCAAAACCCCATCATGGACCCTTCCCCTGGCATCACCCTCGCGACACTCTTCGCCGACTTCGGCATGATTCTTTTTGCACTGATCCTGGTACTGCTCAACGGCTTTTTCGTTGCGGCGGAATTTGCCATGGTCAAACTGCGCTCGACCCGGGTCGAGGCCATCGCCCACAAGAACGGCTGGCGCGGGCAGATCCTGCGCACCGTACACAGCCAGCTCGACGCCTATCTGTCGGCCTGCCAGTTGGGTATCACCCTCGCCTCCCTGGGCCTGGGCTGGGTCGGTGAGCCGGCCTTCGCGCACATCCTCGAGCCGTTGCTGGGGGCGATCGGTGTGCAGTCGCCGGAAGTGATCAAGGGCGTGTCGTTCTTTGCCGCCTTCTTCGTGATCTCGTACCTGCACATCGTGGTTGGTGAACTGGCGCCCAAGTCCTGGGCCATTCGCAAGCCCGAGTTGCTGTCGCTGTGGACCGCCGTGCCGCTGTACCTGTTCTACTGGGCCATGTACCCGGCGATCTACCTGCTCAACGCCAGTGCCAACGCCATCCTGCGCATCGCCGGCCAAGGCGAGCCTGGCCCGCACCACGAGCACCATTACAGCCGTGAAGAACTGAAACTGATCCTGCACTCCAGCCGTGGCCAGGACCCGAGCGACCAAGGCATGCGCGTGTTGGCCTCCGCCGTGGAAATGGGCGAGCTGGAAGTGGTGGACTGGGCCAACTCCCGGGAAGACCTGGTGACCCTGGACTTCAACGCACCGCTCAAGGAAATCCTGGCGCTGTTCCGTCGCCACAAGTTCAGCCGTTACCCGGTGTACGACGCCGTGCGCAACGAGTTCGTCGGCCTGCTGCACATCAAGGACCTGCTGCTGGAACTGGCGGCCCTGGACCACATTCCCGAGTCGTTCAACCTGGCCGAGCTGACCCGCCCGCTGGAACGCGTATCGCGCCATATGCCGCTGTCGCAACTGCTCGAGCAGTTCCGTAAAGGCGGCGCGCACTTCGCCCTGGTGGAAGAGGCCGACGGCAAGGTCATCGGCTACCTGACCATGGAAGACGTGCTGGAAGTACTGGTAGGCGACATCCAGGACGAACACCGCAAGGCCGAGCGCGGCATCCTCGCTTACCAGCCGGGCAAATTGCTGGTGCGTGGCGACACGCCGCTGTTCAAGGTGGAGCGCCTGCTGGGCGTCGACCTGGACCACATCGAGGCCGAAACCCTGGCCGGGCTGATCTACGACACCCTGAAACGGGTGCCGGAAGAGGAAGAAGTGCTGGAAGTCGAAGGCCTGCGCATCATCATCAAGAAGATGAAAGGGCCGAAGATCGTGTTGGCCAAGGTGCTGTTGCTCGACTAGGGCACACCCCCTGTAGGAGCGAGCTTGCTCGCGAAGGACGTTAACGATAACGCTGGGATCCTGACACCCGGCAGCGCCCTCAGGTTTTTCGCGAGCAAGCTCGCTCCTACAAAAGCCTTACCGCGTGCCCAACGCAAAGTTGGGCAACGCCTGCACCGGCTGGTTGAATTCATAGGGAATCGACACCAGCCCCGACGCCGTCGTGCGCTGCACCACAAAATGCAGATGCGGCCCGCTGCTGTTGCCGGTATTGCCCGACAGCGCCAGCGGGCTGCCCACCGCCACGCGCTGCCCTTCCCTGACGCTGACCGACCCTTGCTTGAGGTGCAGGTACACGCCTTGCGTGCCGTCATCGTGCTGCACCCGCACGAAATTGCCCGATGGATCGCTGCCGCGCCCGCTCTGCTCGTTCTCGGTTTTCAGTACGACACCGCCACGTGCCGCGATGATTGGCGTGCCTTCAGGCATGGCAATGTCCATCGCATAACGGCTTTTGAGCTCGGAGTGGCTGAAGGTACCGTTGGGGCCTTGGGTGAGACGGAACGGCCCGCCACGCCAGGGCAAGGGATAACGATAGGAAGCGGGTTGCGACGGATATACAGGCTTGGGAATCACCCGTTCCTGATACACAAACGCCTGCGCCCCAGGCGTGTACCGGTCGCTGAAGACCACAGCGCCGTCGGCGTCGATGGATTTGTAGAGGGTCATGGACATCGCCGGCATGACAACGGCGAACAGTCCACACAACAGCAGTGAGCGCACGAGCATCGGGTTGGCCTGCCAGGGACGACTGGATGGCAGGCTAACAAGGGATCATGACAGTGCTATGTGAACCAAACACTAACCCTGTGGCGAGGGGGCTTGTCCCCCGTTGGGCTGCGCAGCGGCCCCAGTAGAGTTATCGCGCAGGGTCAGGCAGAACTCAATTACAGGGTTTGGGGCCGCTACGCAGCCCAACGGGGGACAAGCCCCCTCGCCACAGGTTTTTTGGAGACCCCATCAAGTCACGCACCCGGCACAAAATGCTTCTGTGCGGTCCCGCGGGCGATCAGCCGCGAAATGTAGTCAAGCTTCTGCGCATCCTGGTCGATAAACCGGAAGGTCAGTTGCAGCCAGTCACTGTCGGGCTTGGGCTCGTAGGCCACCACGGCATGCAGGTAGCCATTCAGACGCGCCACTTCTGCGTTCTCACCCTGCTCCAGGTCGAGCACGGCGCTTTCCAGTACCTGAGGCAGGATTTCACCACGACGCACCACCAGCAGCGCCTCCTTGATACTCAGGGCCTTGATCACACACTGCTGGGTGCCACTGGACAGGCGCAACTGGCCCTGGCCACGACCGCTGGCAGGCGACGCTGCCGCAGCCACCTGCACCGGCGGGCTGTTGAGCAGGCCTTTGCTGGGCGCGGCCACCGGGGCCGGCTTGACTGCGTCAGGCTTGCCACCAGTGAGGGCGCTGAGGGAATCGTTACCGAACGCCGAGTTCATCTTGGTCGGTGCGCTGGCGATCAGCGCGTCGAGGCGGCCAATCTTGTTCAGTGCCTGCTTGACCTTGTTCAGCAACTGCTCGTTGGTGAATGGCTTGCTGACGTAGCCGGAAACCCCGGCCTGGATCGCCTGCACCACGTTTTCCTTGTCGCCACGGCTGGTCACCATGACGAAAGGCATGGCTTTGAGATGAGGCTGTTCACGGCACCAGGTCAACAGTTCCAGGCCGGACATTTCCGGCATTTCCCAGTCGCACAGCACCATGTCGAAGGTTTCGCGCATCAGGATGGCCTGGGCCTTTTTGCCGTTCACCGCATCTTCGATCTTGATCCCCGGGAAGTAGTTACGCAGGCACTTCTTCACCAGGTCGCGAATAAACGAGGCGTCATCCACCACCAATACACTGACTTTGCTCATCGACCCTTCATCCTATAAAAACCCCGGCAAGCATAACGCTTCGCTGATGGCGTTTTGCCAAAAATTCCAACACCACAAACGAAAACGCCCGACCAAAGGCCGGGCGTTTATTTCTCGGGCAATCTTACTTATCGTCAGGAACGCCCGGAACATTAGGGATTTGATCGGTCGTACCTTCAACTTCTGCTTTCATCCGCTTGAGGCCCATGTGCCGCACGTCAGTACCCCGCACCAGGTAAATCACCAGTTCCGAGATGTTGCGTGCGTGGTCGCCGATGCGTTCCAGCGAACGCAGTACCCAGATGATGCTCAGTACCCGCGAGATAGAGCGCGGGTCTTCCATCATGTAGGTCGCCAGTTCGCGCAGCGCCGTCTTGTATTCGCGGTCGATGGTCTTGTCGTATTGAGCCACCGACAACGCCAGCTCGGCGTCGAAACGGGCAAACGCGTCGAGGGCGTCGCGAACCATGTTGCGCACCTGGTCACCGATGTGGCGCACTTCGACATAACCACGCGGCGCTTCGCCTTCCTCACACAACTGGATGGCGCGGCGGGCGATCTTGGTGGCTTCGTCACCGATGCGCTCCAGGTCGATCACCGACTTGGAGATGCTGATGATCAAACGCAGGTCGGACGCCGCCGGCTGACGACGGGCCAGGATGCGCAGGCATTCTTCGTCGATGTTGCGTTCCATCTGGTTGATCTGGTCATCGATCTCGCGCACTTGCTGGGCCAGGCCCGAGTCGGCCTCGATCAGCGCGGTGACGGCGTCGTTGACTTGCTTCTCCACCAGCCCGCCCATGGCCAGGAGGTGGCTGCGCACCTCCTCAAGCTCGGCGTTGAACTGCGCGGAGATGTGATGGGTAAGGCCTTCTTTGCTAATCATGTTGGCGTCCTTGGAACGTCCAGTAAGGTGCGGTCGACCGCAGCATCAGTTCAGTGAGCAACCAGCCACCTGCTAGCCGTAGCGACCGGTGATGTAGTCTTCGGTCTGCTTCTTCGCCGGGTTGGTGAACAGGGTATCGGTGTCGCCAAATTCCACCAGCTTGCCCATGTACATGAACGCGGTGTAGTCGGAAACCCGCGCCGCCTGTTGCATGTTGTGGGTCACGATGACGATGGTGAACTTGGATTTGAGTTCGTAGATCAGCTCTTCGACTTTCAACGTGGAGATGGGGTCGAGTGCCGAGCACGGTTCATCGAGCAGCAGCACTTCCGGCTCCACGGCGATGGTGCGGGCGATCACCAGACGTTGCTGCTGGCCGCCGGACAAACCGAGGGCCGACTCGTGCAGGCGGTCCTTGACCTCGTCCCACAGCGCCGCGCCTTTCAGTGCCCACTCAACGGCTTCGTCGAGGACGCGCTTTTTGTTGATGCCCTGGATGCGCAGGCCGTAGACCACGTTTTCGTAGATGGTCTTGGGAAACGGGTTGGGCTTCTGGAACACCATGCCCACCCGGCGCCGCAGCTCGGCTACGTCTTCGCCCTTGCGGTAGATGTTGGTGCCGTACAGGTTGATCGCGCCCTCGACGCGGCAGCCGTCCACCAGATCGTTCATCCGGTTGAAGGTGCGCAGCAGGGTCGACTTGCCGCAACCGGACGGGCCGATGAAGGCGGTCACGCGCTGCTTCGGAATGTTCATGCTGACGTCGTACAGCGCCTGCTTGTCGCCGTAGTACAGGCTCAGGCCCGGGACTTCGATGGCCACGGTTTCCTGGGCCAGGCTCAGGCTCTGCTTGTCGCGACCCAGGGCTGACATGTTGATGCCGTGGGAATGGGTTTCATGTTGCATGGGATGCTCCCTGTGCTACCAATTCGTTTTGTGGGAGCGGGCTTGCTCGCGAAGGCGTCAGGTCAGTTGACCCATGTATGACTGATACACCGCATTCGCGAGCAAGCCCGCTCCCACATTTAGTCCGCGTTCACTTCAATTAACTGTCCAGCGCTTTGTATTTTTCGCGCAGGTGGTTACGAATCCACACCGCCGACAAGTTGAGCGTGGCGATCACCAGCACCAGCAGCAAGGCGGTGGCGTACACCAGCGGCCGCGCGGCTTCGACGTTGGGGCTCTGGAAGCCGACGTCATAGATATGGAAGCCCAGGTGCATGATCTTCTGGTCCAGATGCAGGTACGGGTAGTTGCCGTCCACCGGCAGCGACGGCGCCAGTTTCACCACACCCACCAGCATCAGCGGCGCCACTTCACCCGCGGCGCGGGCCACGGCGAGGATCATGCCGGTCATCATTGCCGGGCTGGCCATCGGCAGCACGATCTTCCACAGCGTTTCCGCCTTGGTAGCGCCCAGTGCCAAAGAACCTTCACGTACGGTGCGAGGAATCCGCGCCAGGCCTTCTTCAGTGGCCACGATCACCACCGGTACCGCCAGCAGCGCCAGGGTCAGGGACGCCCAGAGCAGGCCAGGCGTACCGAAGGTCGGTGCCGGCAAGGCCTCGGCGAAGAACAGCCGGTCAACCGAGCCGCCCAGTACGTACACAAAGAAGCCAAGGCCGAACACGCCGTAAACGATGGCGGGTACACCGGCCAGGTTGTTCACCGCGATGCGGATGATCCGCGTCAGGGTGTTCTGCTTGGCGTATTCACGCAGGTACACCGCCGCCAGCACGCCGAACGGGGTCACGATCATCGCCATGATCAGGGTCATCATCACGGTGCCGAAGATCGCCGGGAAAATCCCGCCTTCGGTGTTGGCTTCCCGTGGATCGTCGCTGAGGAATTCCCAGACCTTGCTGAAGTAGAAACCAACCTTGGTCATGTAGCCCATGGCGTTCGGCTGGTAAGCGTGCACCACCTTGCCAATGCCGATTTCGATTTCTTTGCCGTTGGCATCGCGGGCGGTCAGGCTGTCGCGGTTGAACTGGGTGTGCAGGTCGGCCAGGCGGGCTTCGATATCCTTGTAGCGGTTGTTCAGTTCGGCGCGGCCGCTGTCCATGTCGGCCTGGGCGGTGGCGTCCAGCTTGCCTTCCAGCTCCAGCTTGCGACCGTGCAGGCGGATGCGTTCGAGGCCGGAGTTGATGGCGCCGATGTCGGACTTCTCGAGGGTCTTGAGCTGGGCCGCGAGCTTGTTGACGCGGTCCACGCGGGCTTGCAGTTCCGGCCAGGCCGCCTCGCCTTCGGCGATCACCTTGCCGTCCTGCTTGACGTTGACCAGGGTGCCGTAGAAGTTGCCCCACTCACGACGCTCGATGGCCATCAACTCGACCGGCTTGGTCTGGTTGGTCAGCCACTCGCCGACGATCCAGGTGAAGTCATTGCCGTTCAAGTCACGGTTGCCGACCTTGATCAGCTCGCGGGTCATGAACTCCGGGCCTTGGTCCGGCACCGGCAAGCCAGCGCTTTTCAGGCGCTCGCGGGGCACTTCTTCTTTCTGCACCACTTCGCCGACGACGATGTGATTTTCCTGGCCCGGCACGTTGTAGTTGGCCTGGATCAGGTCGGCCGGCCAGAAGTGGCCCAGGCCACGCACGGCAATCACGGCCAGCAAACCAATGGTCATGATGACCGCGATGGACACCGCGCCACCGCTGATCCAGACGCCCGGGGCGCCGCTCTTGAACCATCCATTCAGGGAGTTCTGTTTCACAGACTTCTACCTTTCTTAAAGCGACGAGTATTTCTTGCGCAGACGCTGACGAATCAGCTCGGCGAGGGTGTTCATGATGAAGGTGAACAGCAGCAGCACCAGCGCCGAGAGGAACAGCACGCGGTAGTGGCTGCCGCCGACTTCCGATTCGGGCATTTCCACCGCGACGTTCGCTGCCAGGGTGCGCAGGCCTTCAAACAGGTTCATCTCCATCACCGGCGTGTTGCCGGTGGCCATCAGCACGATCATGGTTTCACCGACCGCGCGGCCCATGCCGATCATCAGCGCCGAGAAGATGCCCGGGCTGGCGGTCAGGATCACGACGCGGGTCATGGTCTGCCATGGCGTGGCGCCCAGGGCCAGGGAGCCCAGGGTCAGGCCGCGCGGCACGCTGAACACGGCGTCTTCGGCGATGGAGTAGATGTTCGGGATCACCGCGAAACCCATGGCCAGGCCGACTACCAGGGCGTTGCGCTGGTCGTAGGTGATGCCCAGGTCGTGGGAGATCCACATGCGCATGTCGCCGCCGAAGAACCAGGTTTCCAGGTACGGGCTCATGTACAACGAGAGCCAGCCCACAAACAGGATGACCGGGATCAGGATCGCGCTTTCCCAGCCATCCGGGACCCGCAGGCGGATCGACTCAGGCAGGCGGCTGAAGACGAAGCCGGCCACCAGGATGCCAATCGGCAGCAACATCAGCAGGCTGAAAATCCCCGGCAGGTGCCCTTCGACATACGGCGCCAGGAACAGGCCGGCGAAGAAACCGAGGATCACCGTCGGCATCGCTTCCATCAACTCGATCACCGGCTTGACCTTGCGGCGCAGGCTCGGGGCCATGAAGTAAGCGGTGTAGATCGCAGCGGCAACGGCCAGTGGTGCGGCCAGCAGCATGGCGTAGAACGCGGCCTTCAGGGTACCGAAGGTCAGGGGCGCCAGGCTCATCTTGGGTTCGAAATCGGTGTTGGCGGCGGTCGATTGCCAGACGTATTTAGGTTCGTCGTAGTTTTCGTACCAGACCTTGCTCCACAGCGCGCTCCAGGAAACTTCCGGGTGCGGGTTGTCCAGCAGCAGCGGTTGCAGCTTGCCGCCGGCCTCGACGATCACACGGTTGGCCCGTGGCGACATGCCGAAGATACCGTTGCCGTCGACCACCTGGTCCACCAGCAACGTACGGTGGGCAGTGCTGTGGAACACACCGAACTTGCCGGAAGCGTCGAGGGCGGTGAAGCCTTTGCGACGTTCTTCAGCAGTGATTTCAACGATAGGCGCGGTGCCCATCTGGAAGGTACGGATCTGCTTCAGGCGTTGTTCGCCGTCCGGGTCGCGGGCCATGAACCACTGCGCCAGGCCACCGCTGGAGTTACCGATGATCAGCGAGATGCCGCCCACCAGTTGGGTGCTGGCCGTGACTTGCGCCACGCCGTCTTCCAACAATTTGTAGCGACCGTTGAGGCTGTTGTCCCGCAGGCTGAAAACGTCGGCCTGGGCGCGACCGTTGATCACGTACAGCCACTGCTGGCGCGGATCAACGAAGATGGCTTTGACCGGCTCGGTCATTTGCGGCAGCTCGATGCGTTTCTGCTCGGTGGTGACTTCCTCGGTCATCATGTTTTCTTCACGGCTGATGGACAGCACGTTCAGATGGGCACCACTGGAACCAGCCACCACCAGCGTCGAGTCGGTCGCATTCAAGGCGACATGCTCAAGGGAGCGGCCCTGTTCGTCGAGGACGATCGGTGTTTCGCCGTAAGGGTATTCAACGGCGGGCGAGATGGTCTTCTTGCCGCCCGGGTACGACACTTTATAGGTGTGGCGGAACACCAGGGACTGGCCGTTGGACAGGCCGAGGATCACCAGCGGGCTGCCGGGCTGGTCTTCACCAATGGAGGCGACTGTCACGCCCGCCGGCAACGGCAGGTCAACGCGCTTGAGTTCGGCACCCGTGTCAACGTTGAAGAACAGCGCCTGGCCCTTGTCGGAAACCCGCATGGCGACCTGGTTCTGTTCTTCCATGGAGATCATCAGCGGCTTGCCGGCGTCCTGCAGCCAGGCAGGCGCGAGGGCCTCTTCCTTGGTCAGGTTGGCGCCGTGGAACAGCGGCGCGACCACGTAGGCGAGGAAGAAGAAGATCAAGGTGATAGCGCCCAGGACGGCAAGGCCGCCCACCAGCACGTACCAACGGGTCAGGCGATCCTTGAGCGCGCGGATGCGGCGCTTGCGTTGCAGCTCAGGCGTATTGAAATCAATGCGCTTGGGGGGAGAAGTCGTCGTCATGGTGGAATTGGCCAGATCATTCATGCGCACACCCTAGCGATCCTGTATGACAGAAAGATGACAATGCAGTGACGCAAGAAATCCGCCGCGTAGCAGGGCTGGCAGCGGATTAAAAATGGGAGGCGAGGTCCAGGTCTTACAGACCCCGCCCAGGCCTTGAACCGTGGGTAAACCGCGGTTCCAGGCAGGTTTACCGGCGGCTTATTTGCCACCTTCTTTCAGGCCCAGGTCAGCCAGTGCCTTGGCGGCAACTTTGGCTGGCAGCGGGATGTAGCCGTCTTTCACTACCACTTCCTGGCCCTGTTTGGACAGAACCAGCTTCACGAACTCGGCTTCCAGCGGGGCCAGAGGCTTGTTCGGGGCTTTGTTGACGTAGACGTAGAGGAAGCGCGACAGCGGGTATTTGCCGTTCAGGGCGTTTTCTTCGCTGTCTTCGATGAAGTCAGTGCTGCCTTTCTTGGCCAGGGCCACGGTTTTCACGCTGGCGGTTTTGTAACCGATGCCCGAGTAACCGATGCCGTTCAGCGAGGAGCTGATGGACTGCACAACCGACGCCGAACCAGGTTGTTCGTTCACGTTAGGCTTGTAGTCGCCTTTGCACAGGGCTTCTTCCTTGAAGTAGCCGTAGGTGCCGGATACCGAGTTGCGACCGAACAGTTGCACTGGCTTGTTGGCCAGGTCGCCGGTCACGCCCAGGTCGCCCCAGGTCTTGACGTCAGCCTTGGCGCCGCACAGACGAGTCGAGGAGAAGATCGCGTCGACTTGTTCCATGGTCAGGTGCTGGATCGGGTTGTCCTTGTGCACGAACACGGCCAGGGCATCCACGGCAACCGGGATCGCGGTTGGCTTGTAGCCGTACTTCTGCTCGAAGGCAGCCAGTTCGGTGTCCTTCATCTTGCGGCTCATCGGGCCCAGGTTGGAGGTGCCTTCAGTCAGTGCAGGAGGTGCAGTGGCGGAGCCGGCGGCCTGAATCTGGATGTTGACGTTCGGGTATTCCTTTTTGTAACCCTCAGCCCACAGGGTCATCAGGTTTGCCAGGGTATCGGAACCAACGCTGGACAGGTTGCCCGACACACCAGTGGTCTTCACGTAAGCCGGAATCGCCGGGTCAACACCAGCGGCTACCGCGTTAGCGGTCGCAACGCCAGCAGCGACAAAAGTCATTGCCGCCATCAAACGTTTCAGTTTCATGCCTTGCTCCTAGCAGATAGGGATAGTTGGATCGGGGCCAAGTATCGGTAGGCCGTGTGAACACTCTATGTCTGGAATATGACAATTAGATGAAAGGCCAGCATTTATGAAAAAGCTGACAGGAAGGAGAAACGCCAATAAATCCGGGTCTTGCGAGGAGGTTGGAGCGATTTCGTGGAAACAATCTGTAATCGTTGTAAGGCAAAATCTGTGGCGAGGGAGCTTGCTCCCGTTGGGTCGTGTAGCGGCCCCCAGAATGGAACGGCTGCGCAGTTCAACGGGAGCAAGCTCCCTCGCCACAAGGTTGTCCGGCAGTTTTCAAAAACGTGTCAGCGCCCGCGCTTCCACAGGTACCCACCCACGGCCATCCCCATCACGCACAGGGCCGCCACGTAGTAAGCAGGGCCCATCGGGCTTTCCTTCATCAGCAGCGACACCGCTAACGGCGTCAGGCCACCGAATACGGCGTAGGCGACGTTGTAGGAGAACGACAAACCGCTGAAACGCACCACCGGCGGGAACGCTTTCACCATGACATAGGGCACCACGCCAATGGTGCCTACAAACAGGCCGGTCAAGGCGTACAGCGGGAACAGCCAGTCCGGGTGAGCCATCAGGCTGTGATAGAGCGTCCAGGACGTTGCCAGCAACAAGGCACAACCGATGATCAGCACGCGCCCGGCACCAAAACGGTCGGCCAGGGCGCCGGAAGCAATACACCCCAGGCTCAGGGTGACGATGGCCAGGCTATTGGCCTGCAGCGCCACCGTTGGGCTGAAGTGGTAGATCGTTTGCAGCACGGTCGGCGTCATCAGGATAACCACGACCACACCGGCCGACAGCAGCCAGGTCAACAGCATCGACAGTACGATGGCGCCACGATGGTCACGCAACACCGCGCGCAACGGCAGCTCGGCCGCCAGGGTCTTGCGCTGCTGCATCTCGGCGAAGATCGGGGTTTCGTGCAGCCAGCGACGCAGGTACACCGACAACAGGCCGAACACGCCACCCAGCAGGAACGGAATGCGCCAGGCGTAATCCGACACCTGTTCCGGGCTGTAGAGCGTGTTGATGGCGGTGGCCACCAGCGAACCCAACAGGATGCCGGCCGTCAGGCCGCTGGTCAGGGTGCCGCAGGCATAACCGATGTGACGGGGCGGCACGTGCTCGGATACGAACACCCACGCGCCCGGCACTTCACCGCCAATCGCCGCGCCCTGGATCACGCGCATCAGCAGCAACAGGATCGGCGCCCACAGGCCGATCTGCGCGTAGGTCGGCAGCAGGCCCATGATCAGGGTCGGCACGGCCATCATGAAGATGCTCAGGGTGAACATCTTCTTGCGCCCCAGCAGGTCGCCGAAGTGCGCCATGATGATCCCGCCCAGCGGCCGCGCCAGGTAGCCGGCGGCGAAGATGCCGAAGGTCTGCATCATGCGCAGCCATTCGGGCATGTCCGCCGGGAAGAACAGCTTCCCGACTACCGTCGCAAAAAATACGAAGATGATGAAGTCGTAGAACTCCAGCGCCCCGCCCAAGGCAGACAGCGACAGGGTTTTGTAGTCGTTGCGGGTCAGCGGGCGCGAAGGTTGCGCACTGCTTGCGGGCACGGAGGACATGGCAAGGCTTCTCTTATAGTAGTCAGGACGGCAAGCCCGGGACTTGCGGCAGGCTTGGCAAGATAGCAAATCGCTTGAAAAAGCACAGCGTTGAGCCGTTAACAGTTCAGATCCGCGAAATATTTCCGCAGCAGACGTGCAATTAATATGAGCAGGAGCACAGTTGCCGGAAAAAGCCGCGATACAGCGTCTATTTACCGACCAAATGAGCGTAGGGAGGTCGTCGTGGCGCCGACGGCTCGATATACTCGGCCCTTGCAAGCGCCAGACCCGCATCCTTGAGGGGCTGCTGTGCCAAAACGCCGTTGGTTATACACCAGCCGATTTGGCAGAGTTTCCCTTTAGTACGCCTTACGAGAAACGCATCGAGCGGTGTATGTTGGTGCTGAAACGTTTTTCCAGAAGACGGCTATCCACTTGAAATACCCATGAAGCGTCACGGGTCAGAGGCACCGGCATGATCGAACTCGAACAAGAAGATCCTATCCCGCAAGGCGATCTCGCCCTGCAAATCACCGCACTCCCGCGTGAAACCAACGGTTTCGGCGACATCTTCGGCGGCTGGCTGGTCGCGCAGATGGACCTGGCCGGCACCGCCATGGCGAGCAAGGTTGCCGGTGGCCGCGTAGCCACCGTGGCGATTGATCGCATGGCATTCCTGGTGCCCGTGGCCGTCGGCGCACAGTTGTCCTTCTATACCCAGGCCCTGGAAATCGGCCGCAGCTCGATCCAGATGATGGTCGAAGTGTGGAGCGACGACCCGCTGTCCAGCGAATGGCGCAAGGTGACCGAGGCGGTGTTTGTGTTCGTTGCCATCGACGGCAGCGGCCGCACCCGCTCGGTTCCGTCGCGGGCGCGTTAAACATCGCGACGTTTTGACGGTCCATTGCCCCATTGTCTGCCATTGAGAGCGCGCGCCTATGTCTACGCCCAACGTTGAAACCGTAAAACTGGATGAGCTGAACGCTTGGCGCATCCGCCACAACGGCGCCGAATTGGTGGTGGCCCAGCAAGGTGCGCATATCGTCAGCTACCAGCGCGCTGGCGAGAAGCCAATCATCTGGCCCAACGATCAGGTGGTGTTCAAGAAAGGCAAAGGCATTCGTACCGGCGTGCCGGTGTGCTGGCCGTGGTTTGGTGTGTTCGACCGCAACCCGCAGAGCGTCAAGGCCATGTACCAGGGCGCCGAGCCGGCCGGTGCCCATGGTTTCGTGCGGACCGCTGACTGGACGTTGGCTGGCGTTGAGGCTGAAGGTACAGCGCTGAGGGTTGAGCTGGAACTGCCGGTGCCTGAAGGTGGCTTCCCGGGTTGGCCGCATCAGGTCGACCTGAAGATGAGCATCCTGCTGGATGATCAACTGCACATCCGCCTGACCAGCCACAACCACGGCGCCGAGACCGTCAGCCTCAGCCAGGCGCTGCACAGCTATTTTGCGGTCAGCGATGTACGCAACGTGCAGGTCGACGGCCTGGACGGGCGGGACTATATCGATACCGCCGACGGCTGGAACCAAAAGCAGCAATCCGGGCTGCTGCACTTCACCGCCGAGACCGACCGCATCTACCTCGACACCCCGGCTCAAGTGAACATCGTCGATAAAGACTGGCAGCGCCGCGTTCAGCTCACCAGCACAGGCTCGCGCTCGACGGTGATCTGGAACCCGTGGACCGAACGTGCCAAGGCCTTCAGTGACATGGCCGACGACGGCTGGCAGGGCATGTTGTGCATCGAGACCGCGAATGTGCTGGACGATGTGGTGACGCTGGCGCCGGGTGAAAGCCATACCCTGGGCGTGAGCATCAGCGGTATCGCCCTGTAACCCCAATCAAAAATGTGGGAGCGGGCTTGCTCGCGAATGCGGTGTTCCAGTTAGTGCATGTGCTGACTGACACACCGCATTCGCGAGCAAGCCCGCTCCCACATTAGGTTCTGCATCAGATCAGAGATCCGATTCCTTGACCGCCCGCACCTTCCCCGCATCCAACGCATACGCCGCATCGGCCAGGTCATTGTTGACCTTCTCCACCTTCAGCGTGCCCGTCACCCACAGCGGCGTGTAGATGTCATCCAGCTTCAAGCCCTTGGGATAACGCACCAGCACCAACTGGTTGGGCGGCGGTGGCGGCACGTGGATGCAGGCGCCCGGATAAGGCACCAGGAAGAACAGCGTGCTGCGGCCCTTGGCGTCGGTTTCCAGCGGCACGGGGTAGCCGCCAATGCGAATATTCTTGCCGTTCATGGCAGCCACCGTCTTGGTGGAATACATAACCGCCGGCAAACCCTTGCTCTGCTTCAGGCCACCCTTTGCGGTGAACGTGCCTTGGGCTTCCGGGGAGTTGTGGTCGATTTCCGGCATTTCTTCGAGGGCTTTCTGGTCCGACTTGGGCATCAGTTCCAGCCAGTCGGTTTCCGGCAGTTCGCCAGCGTGGGCCAACCCGGTGCATAGAAGAAGGGATAACAGAAGACGGCGCATGGAGAGGCTCGGCAAGGATTACAGTGCCGGCATTCTAGCCCTCTGCGCCTGCGCAGCGCAGAGGGCTTGGTCGCTAAATTACTTCTTTTTCAGCAGACCGTAGATCACCAGCAGCACCACAGCACCCACCAGCGCACCAATGAAGCCTGCGCCCTGGCCCGCCTGATAGATACCCAGTGCCTGGCCACCATAGGTCGCAACCAGCGAACCGGCGATACCCAGCAGGATGGTCATGATCCAGCCCATGCTGTCGTCGCCTGGCTTCAGGAAACGCGCCAGCAGGCCGACGATCAAACCGATAAAGATGGTCCCAATGATACCCATGGCATTTCCCTCTGATTGAAGTGAATTCAGTCAAAGCCTAGTCAGACTTTGGCTTCCTGCAATCAGAGGGTGGCGGGTACCAATGGTTCCGCCCGGCCTTGGGTTATTGCTCGGCGATCAGCGCTTCGACCTTGAGGATCTGCGCTTGCAGCGTCGCGCGATCCTTGCAGCGCAGGTTGGCGTGGCCGACCTTGCGCCCGGCCTTGAACGCCTTGCCGTAGTGATGCAGATGGCAGTCATCAATCGCGATCACGCGATCAACCGGCGGCACCACGCCGATGAAGTTGAGCATGGCGCTCTCGCCGACTTTTGCCGTGGAGCCCAATGGCAAGCCCGCTACCGCCCGCAGGTGGTTTTCGAACTGGCTGCACTCGGCGCCTTCGGTGGTCCAGTGCCCGGAGTTGTGCACGCGCGGGGCGATTTCGTTGGCTTTGAGGCCACCGTCGACTTCAAAGAACTCGAACGCCATCACGCCGACGTAATCCAGTTGCTTCAGCACACGGCTCGAATAATCTTCGGCCAGGGCTTGCAGCGGGTGGTCAGTGCTGGCCACGGACAGCTTGAGGATGCCGCTGTCGTGGGTGTTGTGCACCAGCGGGTAGAAACGCGTTTCGCCATCGCGGGCACGCACGGCAATCAGCGAGACTTCACCGGTGAACGGCACGAAGCCTTCCAGCAGGCAGCCGACGCTGCCCAGTTCGGCGAAGGTACCGACCACGTCGGCGGCGGTGCGCAGGACTTTCTGGCCCTTGCCGTCGTAACCCAGGGTGCGGGTCTTCAACACGGCCGGCAGGCCGATGGAGGCGACCGCGGCGTCCAGGTCAGCCTGGGACTGGATGTCGGCGAAAGCCGGTGTCGGGATGCCCAGGTCCTTGAACATGCTCTTCTCGAACCAGCGGTCACGAGCGATGCGCAAGGCTTCGGCGCTCGGGTATACCGGCACGAACTGCGACAGGAAGGCCACGGTTTCAGCCGGGACGCTTTCAAACTCGAAGGTCACCAGATCGACTTCATCGGCCAGTTGGCGCAGGTGATCCGGGTCGCTGTAGTCCGCACGCAGGTGTTCACCCAGGGCAGCTGCACAGGCATCTGGTGCCGGATCCAGGAAAGCGAAGTTCATCCCCAGCGGCGTACCCGCCAGGGCCAGCATGCGGCCCAGTTGGCCGCCACCGATTACACCGATTTTCATCAATCAACCACCTCAGGCAATGCGTGGGTCTGGATTGTCCAGGACGCTGTCTGTCTGCTCAGCACGGAATTTTTTCAGCGCCGCGTGGAACTGCGGGTGCTTGGCGCCGAGGATGCTGGCGGACAACAAGGCAGCGTTGATCGCGCCGGCCTTGCCGATCGCCAGGGTGGCCACCGGAATACCGGCGGGCATCTGCACGATGGACAACAGCGAATCCACGCCCGAGAGCATCGACGACTGCACCGGTACGCCCAGCACTGGCAGGTGAGTCTTGGCTGCACACATGCCTGGCAGGTGAGCTGCGCCGCCGGCGCCGGCGATGATTACCTCGATGCCACGGGATTCTGCTTCATCGGCATACTGGAACAGCAAATCCGGAGTGCGGTGGGCGGAAACCACCTTCACTTCGTAGGGAATGCCGAGTTTTTCCAGCATATCGGCGGTGTGGCTAAGGGTGGACCAATCGGACTTGGAGCCCATGATCACGCCAACCAATGCACTCATCGTCGTGCCTCTTCTCTCTGGGCGCCCGCAGGCGCGTCAAAAAACAACAAGCCACGCGGGAAATCCAGCGTGGCTTGTTGTACGAATTAAGGCCGGTTGGACCGGCCGAAGGCCGCGCAGTATACCGTAATAACGCAGATAAACAGCCCCTGGAATGACCATCTGTCTTACACCTCAAACAGGCGGTTTTATTGACTTCCAGGTCAGCGAACACACCAGAAAACTAATGTGGGAGCGGGCTTGCTCGCGAATGCGGTGGATCAGCCACAGATGGGTTGACTGACACTACGCTTTCGCGAGCAAGCCCGCTCCCACATTTGATCTGTGTGGGCTCAGGTATTCTGCGCCGCGCCGCCTTCCAGCTTGCGCCACAACAACCGCACGTTCGCCTTGCGCACCAACGCACAGCGATACAACCGGATCTCCAGCGGCACATGCCATTGCGGGCCGCCGCACACCACCAGCTCACCCCGGGCCAGCTCGGCGCGCACGCTCAACTGCGGCACCCAGGCAATGCCCAAGCCCTCAAGGGCCATGCTTTTCAGGCTGTCGGCCATGGCCGTTTCGTAAATCGTGGTAAAGCGCAGCGCCCGCTGGCGCAGCAGCAGGTTTACCGAGCGCCCCAGGAAAGCTCCGGCGCTGTAGGCCAGCAGCGGCACGCTGCCCTCGCCTTCCAGGTCGAACAGCGGCTTGCCGTCGGCATCGGCGGCGCACACCGGCAGCATCTCGGTGTTGCCCAGGTGCAGCGACGGGAAGATCTCCGGGTCCATCTGCATCGCCGCATCCGGGTCGTAGAACGCCAGCATCAAATCGCAACCGCCTTCACGCAGCGCATGCACGGCGTCGCCCACGTTGGTGGCGACCAACCGCGTGGCGATGTTCAGCCCTTCGTTTCGCAACTGCGCGATCCAGCGCGGGAAGAAACCCAGGGCCAGGGAGTGCGCCGCCGCCACTTGCATGACTTCACCCTGCCCGCCTTCCAGGTGATGCAGGTGGCGCAGCACCTCGCCGAGCTGCTCGACCACGGTCCGCGCGGTGACCAGGAACAACTGCCCCGCCGCCGTCAGTTCGACCGGCGTGCGCGAGCGATTGACCAAGGTCAGCCCCAGCGCCGCCTCCAGGCTGCGGATGCGCCGACTGAACGCCGGCTGGGTGACGAAGCGCCGCTCAGCCGCCTGGGAGAAGCTGCGGGTGGCAGCCAGGGCGCTAAAGTCTTCCAGCCATTTGCTTTCAAGGTTCATCACATCCTCCCGGGGCACGCACCATTTTGGCACACACGTCCGTCATGGTAACGGGGTCACACCGACATTATGCCGTTTATGCATAGGCCAGTGTTTAACAGCATTGGCCCAAAATCTCCTGCAAGCCTAGCATTCACAGCGTTCCGGCCTAGCCCGGGTCCATATCGAGATGATTTCCGTCATGTCCTCCGCTGCATCTTTCCGCACAGAAAAAGACCTGCTTGGCGTACTCGAAGTACCCGCTCAAGCGTATTACGGCATCCAGACCCTGCGAGCGGTGAACAACTTCCGTCTCTCGGGCGTTCCGATTTCGCATTACCCGAAATTGGTGGTCGGCCTGGCAATGGTCAAGCAGGCAGCTGCTGACGCCAACCGCGAGCTGGGCCAACTCAGCGAAGCCAAGCACGCTGCCATCAGCGAAGCCTGTGCCCGTCTGATCCGCGGCGATTTCCACGAAGAGTTCGTGGTGGACATGATTCAAGGCGGCGCTGGCACTTCAACCAACATGAATGCCAACGAAGTCATCGCCAACATCGCGCTGGAGGCCATGGGCCACAGCAAGGGCGAATACCAATACCTGCACCCCAACAACGACGTGAACATGGCGCAGTCGACCAACGACGCCTACCCGACCGCGATCCGCCTGGGTCTGCTGCTGGGCCACGACGCGCTGTTGGCCAGCCTCGACAGCCTGATCCAGGCGTTCGCTGCCAAGGGTGAAGAATTCAGCCACGTCCTGAAAATGGGCCGTACCCAGCTGCAAGACGCCGTGCCGATGACCCTCGGCCAGGAATTCCGTGCCTTCGCCACCACCCTCGGTGAAGACCTGGCCCGCCTGAAGACCCTGGCGCCTGAGCTGCTGACCGAAGTGAACCTGGGCGGCACCGCCATCGGTACCGGCATCAACGCCGACCCGCGTTACCAGGCCCTGGCCGTCCAGCGCCTGGCGACCATCAGCGGCCAGCCGCTGGTACCGGCTGCCGACCTGATCGAAGCCACCTCCGACATGGGCGCTTTCGTGCTGTTCTCCGGCATGCTCAAGCGTACCGCGGTGAAGCTGTCGAAGATCTGCAACGACCTGCGCCTGCTGTCCAGCGGCCCACGCACCGGCATCAACGAAATCAACCTGCCGGCGCGTCAGCCAGGCAGCTCGATCATGCCCGGCAAGGTCAACCCGGTGATCCCGGAAGCCGTGAACCAGGTGGCGTTCCAAATCATCGGTAACGATTTGGCGCTGACCATCGCGGCCGAAGGCGGCCAGCTGCAACTGAACGTGATGGAGCCGCTGATCGCCTACAAGATCTTCGACTCGATCCGCCTGCTGCAACGCGCCATGGACATGCTGCGCGAGCACTGCATCGTCGGCATCACTGCCAACGAAGCCCGCTGCCGCGAGCTGGTGGAACACTCCATCGGCCTGGTCACCGCGCTGAACCCGTACATCGGCTATGAAAACGCCACCCGCATCGCCCGTATCGCCCTTGAAAGCGGCCGCGGCGTGCTGGAACTGGTGCGCGAAGAAGGCTTGCTCGACGACGCCATGCTCGACGACATCCTGCGCCCCGAAAACATGATTGCCCCACGCTTGGTGCCTCTGAAGGCCTAAGCGTTTGTTGCACCGCTCACCAGGTTGAGGGACTAGACACCTCTCACCTTTTGAGGGCCTGAAGGCTCGTTCTTCAGGCCCTTTTTTTTGCCTCAAGGTTGTGAAATGACGCCAATAAAAACTCCAAGATCGCCCAACAAACCCGCCTTGCCCGTAACGCCTTGGCTGAAACCTTTAATCGCCTCGTGCAGACGGATCACCCACTCCTAGGTATAGTGCCGCCCCTCTTCGCGTCAGCGGTCGTCGGTAACGAGACCCTGGGAAGCGCGAAACCGCATGAATAACAACACCCGCAAAAGGATTGGGGTCGAAGCGTCGTGCACTGCCTGGTGCCGAGCGATGCGTCGGACCGTCCTGCGTTTGCCATTAGAAAAATCAGCGAGGAACACTCCATGCTAGAAGTCATCAACGACTTCCTCTCAGGGAAAGTATTGATCGTGCTCATTGTCGGGCTCGGTGGTTACTTCACGATCCGCTCGCGTTTCGTTCAGTTGCGTCACTTTTTCCACATGTTTTCGGTGTTTCGCGACAGCCTGAAAAGCAGCGCCGGCCAGCTCAGTTCGTTCCAGGCGCTGATGCTCAGCCTCGCCGGGCGCGTGGGTGCCGGCAACATCGCAGGCGTCGGCATTGCCGTGACCCTGGGTGGCCCGGGCGCCGTGTTCTGGATGTGGGTCACCGCACTGGTGGGCATGTCTTCGAGCTTTATCGAGTGCTCCCTCGGCCAACTGTACAAACGCACCGACGCTGAAGGCACCTACCGTGGTGGCCCGGCGTATTACATCCAGCACGGCCTGCACAAACGCTGGTTGGGCATGGTGATGGCGTTCCTGCTGCTGGTGACTTTCGGCTTCGCCTTCAATGGCCTGCAAGCCCATGCCGTCACCCACTCGCTGAACAACGCGTTTGGCCTCGACACCACCTACACCGGCCTGGCCCTGGCGGTGTTGCTGGGCCTGGTGTTCATCGGCGGGATCAAGCGTATCGCCTCGATCGCCGACCTGCTGGTGCCGGTCAAGACCCTGGTCTACATCGCGGTGACCCTGTACGTGATCGTGCTGCAATTCGACCACGTGCCGGCCATGCTCGCGACCATCGTCAAGAGCGCTTTCGGCCTCGACCAGGCCTTCGGTGGCCTGGTGGGCAGCGCGATCATCATGGGTGTGAAACGCGGCGTGTTCGCCAACGAAGCCGGCCTGGGCAGTGCGCCTAACGTGGCGGCAGTCGCCTCGGTTGAACACCCGATCGCCCAAGGCGTGGTTCAGGCGTTCAGCGTGTTCCTCGACACCTTCGTGATCTGCACCTGCACCGCGCTGCTGATCCTGCTCTCGGGCTTCTACACCCCGGGCTTTGAAGGCGACGGCATTGCCCTGACCCAGAACTCCCTGGCGGCGGTGGTGGGTGACTGGGGCCGGATGTTCATCTCGGTGGCCCTGGCGTTGTTCGTGTTCACCTCGATCATGTACAACTACTACCTCGGCGAGAGCAACCTGCGCTTCATCGTGGGCGACAACCGCAAGGTGCTGATGGGCTACCGCGCGCTGGTGCTGGTGCTGATTTTCTGGGGTTCCATCGAGAACCTGAGCACCGTGTTTGCCTTCGCCGACATCACCATGACCATGCTGGCGTTCGTCAACCTGTTCGCCCTGGCGTTCCTGTTCAAGATCGCCATGCGCATCCTGAATGACTACGACGGCCAGCGTGCTGCGGGCATCAAGACCCCGGTGTTTGATTCCAGCAAGTTCCCGGACCTGGACCTGGACCGCAAGGCCTGGCCGGCAAATCCGGTGAAGCCTGAGCCAGCCGCTCAAGCGACCGCAGAACTGAACGCTCAAGCGCAACGCTAAACCTAGATAGATGACACGCCGCCCGGCCTTGGGCATGCTCTGGGCCCGGCGGCGTTTTTCGTTCAGGAGATTCTTCAATGCAACCAGCCAACAACGTCATGGTGCTCTACACCGGCGGCACCATCGGCATGCAGGCCAGCGCCAACGGCCTGGCCCCCGCTTCGGGGTTTGAAGCGCGCATGAGCGAAGCCCTCGCCCAACTGAATATGCCAGCCTGGCGCTTTCGGGAAATGTCCCCGCTGATCGACAGTGCGAACATGACCCCCGCCTATTGGCAGCGCCTGCGCGTCGCCGTGATCGAGGCGGTGGACGAGGGTTGCGACGCCGTACTGGTGCTGCACGGCACCGACACCCTGGCCTACAGCGCTGCGGCCATGAGTTTCCAACTGCTGGGCCTGCCCGCGCCGGTGCTGTTTACCGGCTCGATGCTGCCGGCCGGTGTGCCCGACAGCGATGCCTGGGAAAACGTCAGCGGCGCGCTGGCAGCCCTGGGCGCTGGCCTGGCGCCGGGGGTGCAACTGTACTTCCACGGTGCACTGATGGCCCCGACCCGCTGCGCGAAGATCCGCAGTTTTGGTCGCCATCCGTTTGCCGCATTGCAGCGTAACGGCGGCGTCGCCAAGGCGGACATGATTCCGGCGGCGCTGCATTACCGCCAGCCCAAGGCGCTGGTCAATGTGGGCGTGCTGCCACTGGTGCCGGGCATCGCCGCCGCGCAATTGGACGCGTTGATCGACAGCGGCATCCAGGCGCTGGTGCTGGAATGCTTCGGCAGCGGCACCGGGCCGAGCGACAACCCGCAGTTCCTCGCCAGCCTGCAGCGCGCGCAGGATAACGGCGTGGTCGTGGTGGCAATCACCCAATGCCATGAAGGCGGTGTGGAGCTGGACGTGTACGAGGCCGGCAGCCGCTTGCGGGGCGTCGGGGTGTTGTCAGGTGGCGGGATGACCCGTGAAGCCGCGTTCGGCAAGCTCAATGCGTTGATCGGCGCCGGGCTGGACACCGCCGAAATCCGCCGCCTGGTCGAACTCGACCTGTGCGGCGAACTGAGCTGACCGGCATATAACTTGCTCCTCTTCCAGCCATCCCCTGGCTGGAAGCACCCATGTTGCACTCCCACCTCACCACCCTCAATGCCGTCTCGTTGGTGCTCAATACCTTCAAGGCCGAAGGCCAACCCGCCGAGGCCTTGCTGGCCGGCAGCGGTATCTGCGCGGCGGACTTGAGCCGCGCCGACACCCGCATCACCACCAACCAGGAGATGCGCGTGTGCGCCAACGCCGTGGCCCTGCGCAGGGATATCGGCCTGGAGCTGGGCCGGCAAATGCACGTTTCTTCCTATGGCATGCTCGGTTACGCACTGCTCACCAGTGCCACCTTCGGTGACGCTTTGCGCCTGGCGCTGCGGTATCCGGCGCTGCTGGGAACACTTTTCGAGCTGGACCTTGAGGAAGACGGCACGCGCATCTGGTTCAGCGCCGCGGATTACCGGGAAAATCCGGCGCTGGAAATGTTCAACGTCGAACTCTGCCTGGCCTCGTTGAAGGTGATCTGCGACGACCTGCTGGGGCATGCCCTGCCGCTGTTGGGGGCGCGCTTTGAACACGACGCCCCGGATTACCGCGCACGGTACGCCGAAATCTTTGCCTGCCCGCTGCAATTCGGCGCCATCGCCAACGCGTTTGCCTTCGACCGAAGCTGGCTGGACCAGCCCCTGCCATTAGCCGACGCCGTCACCCACCAGGCCATGGCCGAGCGCTGCCGCAAGCAAAACACCGAGTTCACCGGGCGCCAGGCCTGGCTGGGCAAGATTCGCCACCTGCTCGCCAGCCAACTCAGCGCCGCGCCGGGCGTCGACGGCCTGGCCGAGCAGATGAACTGCTCCCCGCGCACGCTACGCCGGCACCTGCATGACTTGGGCTGCAGCTATCAGGAGTTACTGGACGAGCTACGCTTCGAGCGGGCCAAGCGATTGCTGGGCGAGGATGAGCTGCCCATTTACCGAATTGCCGAGGCGCTGGGCTTCAGCGAAACCGCGAGTTTCCGTCACGCCTTTGTCCGCTGGAGCGGCGTCGCACCCAGCCAGTTCCGCCCCTGAAGCCACTTGCTGGGGCACGGCCGCGCCATTTCGGGGCGAATTGCGGTCACACACTTTGGCCATATTTATCCCCTTTTGGCCGCTCCTGCCATTCTCATTAATCCCACCCGCCGCAAGACTGGACTCACCGATTCAGCCTGCGGAGAACAACAATATGCTGACGATCTACTCGGACGATCACCACCTGCACCATGGCCGGTGCGAGTTGATGGACGGGCAACTGATGCCCTGTTTTGAAATGCCCTCGCGCGCCGACCATGTGTTGCAACGGGTCAAGGACCGCGAACTGGGCCCGGTGCAAGCGCCTGAGGATTTTGGCCTGGCGCCGCTGCAACGTATTCACAGCCCCGCGTACCTGGACTTCTTCAAAGGCGCCTGGCAACGCTGGACGGCATTTGGCCAGGACGGAGACTTGCTGCCCTACACCTGGCCCGCCCGCACCTTGCGCCGGGTCATCCCCACCAGCCTGCACGGCCAGCTCGGCTATTACAGTTTCGACGGCGGCGCGCCGATCACCGCCGGCACCTGGCAAGCGGCCTACAGCGCGGCGCAAGTCGCTCTCACCGCGCAACAGGCGATCCAGCAAGGCGCCCGCAGTGCCTTCGCCCTGTGCCGTCCGCCCGGGCACCACGCCGCCAGCGACTTGATGGGCGGATATTGCTACCTCAACAACGCGGCCATCGCAGCCCAGGCGTTTCTCGACCAGGGCCACACAAAGGTGGCCATCCTCGACGTGGACTACCACCACGGCAACGGTACCCAGTCGATTTTCTACGAGCGCGACGATGTGCTGTTCACCTCGATCCACGGCCATCCGGAGGCGGAATTTCCGTTCTTCCTGGGCTACGCCGACGAGTTGGGCAAAGGCGCCGGTGAGGGTTTCAACTTCAACTATCCGTTGCCCGCAGGTTCTGGCTGGGACCGCTGGAGCGCCGCACTGGAGCAGGCCTGCGGGGATATCGAGCGCTACGGCGCCGACATCATCGTGGTCTCGCTGGGCGTCGACACCTTCAAGGACGACCCTATCTCCCAGTTCAAGCTCGATAGCCCCGACTACCTGGCGATGGGCGCGCGAATCGCCCGCCTCGGCAAACCGACGCTGTTTGTGATGGAAGGCGGCTACGCCGTGGAAGAAATCGGCATCAATGCCGTCAACGTTCTCGAAGGTTTTGAGGGATTCGCCCAATGAACATGCTCAAGCATCTCGTCCTCTGCGCCGCCGTGCTGAGCGGGGCTGCGCACGCCGAAGAAAGAACCCTGCGGGTCTACAACTGGTTCGACTACATCACGCCCAAGGCCCTGGAAGATTTCAAGGCGCAGAACCCCAGCGTCAAGCTGGTCTACGACATCTTCGACACCAACGAAGCCCTCGAGGCCAAGCTGCTGACCGGCAACTCCGGCTATGACGTGGTCGTGCCCTCCAACGTGTTCCTGGCCAAGCAGATCGAAGCCTCGGTGTTCCAGCCGCTGGACCGCAGCAAACTGCCCAACTGGAACCACCTCGATCCCAAGTTGATGAAGCTGATCGAGGCCAACGACCCCGGCAATAAATTCGCCGTGCCCTACATGTACGGCACCATCCTGATCGGCTTCAACCCGGACAAGGTCAAGGCCGCGCTGGGGGCCAACGCCCCCGTGGACAGCTGGGACCTGATCTTCAACGTCGAGAACATCAGCAAGCTCAAGCAATGCGGCGTGGCGCTCCTGGATTCGCCGTCGGAAATCCTGCCGCTGGCCCTGCAACACCTGGGCCTGGACCCCAACAGCAGCAACCCGGCGGACTATGTCAAAGCCGAAGCACTGCTGATGAAGATCCGCCCGTACATCACCTATTTCCATTCGTCCAAGTACATGGCCGACATTGCCAACGGCGACATCTGCGTGGCGGTCGGCTATTCCGGCAGCTTCTCCCAGGCCGCCAACCGCGCCAAGGAAGCCAGGAACGGTGTGACCGTGGACATGCGGCTACCCAAAGAAGGCGCGCCGATCTGGTTCGACATGCTCGCGATCCCCAAAGGCGCCAAGGACCCGGAAGACGCCTACGCCTTTATCAACTACCTGCTGCAACCGGGCGTGATCGCGCCGATCAGCGATTTTGTCGGTTACCCCAACCCCAACAAGGACGCCACCGGGTTGGTGGATCCGGCGATTCGCAACAACCCCAACCTGTACCCGACAGAGGCGGCCATGGCCACGCTGTATACCCTCAAGCCCCTGGGACGTGACGCCGAACGAGCCAGGACCCGCGCCTGGACCAAGATCAAGTCCGGCACCTGATCGGTTGCCGCCGGTTGCGCCTCAGTGCGCAACCGGCGCGCGCCAAACCTGGCCCAAGCGCTTCAACGCCTGGCTGATCTGTGCCTCGGGCACGGCAGCAAACCCCAATACCAATCCGGCACGCTGATCCTGCGGCGTGAGTGAGTCCGGCAACCAATAGTTGCTCAAGCCATTGATCTCCACACCCACCGCCGCCGCCTGTTGGATCAGCGCCTGTTCCCGCGCCAGGCTGTCGACCCGCACGGTCAGGTGCAGCCCGGCCGCCACCGACGGCAGGCGGCCAACACCTTCAACGCCGGCGGGCCATTCGGCCAAAAGCGCATTGAGCCGGCTCTGCGCGGCGCGGCGCATGCGGCGTACATGGCGCTGGAAATGCCCGGTCGCCATGAACTCCGCCATCACCGCCTGAGTGCTGACTTCCGAGTGGCGCACGTCCACCGCACGGCGCCGGGCAAAGGCCTGGACCAGGCCGGCCGGCAACACCAGGTAGCCCAGGCGCAGCGCCGGAAAGGCCACCTTGCCGAAGGTCCCGACATACAGCACCCGCCCCGTACGATCGAGGGCCGCCAGTGGCGCCAGGGGCGCGCCGCTGTAGCGGTACTCACCGTCGTAGTCATCCTCGACGATCCAGCCGCCCGTACGCTCGGCCCAGGCCAGCAGTTCCAGGCGCCGGGCCAGGCTCATCACCACGCCGGTGGGGTATTGATGGGACGGGGTGACGTAGGCCAGGCGGCAACCGCCGAGGCGGTTCAAGGCAGCGCAGTCGATGCCCTCGCTGTCCACCGTCACGCCATGCAATTGGCCGCCCGCCACCGCGAACGCATGGCCTGCTGCCCGATACCCCGGATTCTCGATGGCAACCTCATCGCCGGGCTCCACCAGCAGCTGTGCACAAAGGCTGATTGCCTGCTGCGCGCCACTGGTGATCACTATTTGCTCAGCCGTGCACTGCATGCCGCGAGAACTGCGTAGATAGGCCGCAATCAATCCACGCAGGCGCGCGTCGCCCGCCGGGTCGCCGTAACACAACTGCTGCAAGTCCGGCTTGCGCCAGAAAGCCGCATTCAGCTTGGCCCACACGTCAAACGGGAACAGATCGAAAGCCGGTACGCCCACCCGGAAGGCCCTCGGCGGACCGCTGGGCGGAAGCGCCAAATGGTTGTTTTCCACCCGCGCCAGCGCACCGCTGTGGATAACTTGACTGGACGAAATCACAGGTAACTCCGGCCGTTTTGTGGATAAACCTGGGGATAAGCCTGTTGATAACCCTGTGGACACTTTTGTGGATAGTTTTTTTGCGGGCGTCGGCGTCTGCGGCAATTGCGCCACATAGGTGCCATCACCCACGCGGCCTTCGATAAATCCTTCGGCATACAGTTGGTCGTAGGCGCGAACCACACTGTTGCGCGAGATCGACAGTGCCGCCGCCAGGTCACGGCTGGCGGGGAGCCGGGTGCCACTGACTAACCGGCCATCCAGTACCCGCTGGCGCAGCGCCTGATAGAGCTGGCGGGTGAGTCCCTGGCGGCGGTCCAACTCGATACCCGCCGGGTTGAACGAGAGCGGTGGTTCTAACGCAGGCATGGAATTGGACCTATAAAATTGACTGTAGATGGCTCTTACAACGAACCAATAGCCTGCCTAGGATGCAAGCATTCGCCAAGGAAAATCTTCATGTACACACCACGCGCCTTTGCCCTCGATGACTTGCCCGAAATCCAGCAACTGATCCAGCACACGCGCCTGGCGCAACTGGTGACCTTGGGCGAACAAGGCCTGCAAGCCAGCCATTTGCCGCTGCTGCTCAACCCGGATGAAGGGCCCAACGGCACCCTTTACGGGCACATGGCCAAGGCCAATCGCCAATGGCAGGACCTGCAAAATGGCGGCGAGGCCCTGGTGATTTTTGCCGGGGCCGAGGCCTACGTCAGTCCGTCGTTCTACCCGGCCAAGGCCGAACACGGCAAAGTGGTGCCGACCTGGAATTACATCGCGGTACACGCCTACGGCACCGGCGAAGTGTTCACCGAAGCCGAGCGCCTGCTCGAACTGGTCAGCGCCCTCACCGACCGCCATGAAGGCAATCGCGCCCAACCCTGGAAAGTCAGCGACGCCCCGGCCGACTACATCGACGGCATGCTCAAGGCCATTGTCGGCTTTGCCCTGCCGATCCAGCGCCTGGAAGGCAAACGCAAACTCAGCCAGAACCGCAGCCCGGCGGACATCGCCGGTGTTCGCGACGGCCTGGCCGCCAGCACCGACGTACGCGACCAGACCCTCGCCCGCTTTATTCCCAAGGAGCCATCATGAGCCAGATCGAAATCCGCCAGGTCAGCGCCGCCGACCACGCCGCTTGGTTGCCCCTGTGGCAAGCCTACCTGCGCTTCTACAACACCGAGCTGCCCGACGCCGTCAGCCAGAACACCTGGCAACGCTTGATCGACGCCAATGAGCCGACCCACTCGGCCCTGGCCTGGCAAGACGGCAAGGCCATAGGCATGGTCAATTTCATCTACCACCGGTCCAACTGGAGCATCGAGAACTCCTGCTACCTGCAGGATTTGCTGGTAGACCCGGCCCAACGTGGCACCGGCGTCGGCCGCAAGCTGATCGAATTCGTCTACGCCACCGCCAAGGCCGACGGTTGCTGCAAGGTCCACTGGCTGACCCACGAGACCAACGCCACCGCCATCCAGCTGTACGAACGCATCGCCGAACGCCCCGGTTTTATCCAGTTTCGCAAAGGTCTTTAAGGAGAAGCACAGCATGACGACATCATTGGCCGACTGGAAAGGTGTCCCGGCGCCCACCGTCACCCTTATCGAAGGGCGCTTCGTGCGCCTGGAAAAACTCGACCCGGCCCGCCACGGCGATGACCTGTTCAACGCCCTGCAAGGCCCCGGCGCGGATCCGAAGCTGTGGGACTATTTGCCTTACGGCCCATTCCCCGAGCGCGCCGCCTTCGACGCCTGGCTGAACAACCACGCGTCCCACAGCGACCCGTACTTCTTCAGTGTGATCGACAAGGCCAGCGGCGAGGTGCAAGGCATCCTCAGCCTGATGTCCATCGTGCCCGAGCAAGGCCGCATTGAAATCGGCCACGTGACCTTCGGCGCCCCGATGCAACGTTCACCGAAAAGCACCGAGGCGGTGTACCTGCTGGCCAGGCACTCGTTTGAGCTGGGCAATCGCCGCCTGGAGTGGAAGTGCAACAACGCCAACGCCCGCTCCAAAAACGCCGCCGAGCGTTTGGGTTTCAGTTTTGAAGGGGTGTTTCGCCAGCACACCGTGGTCAAGGGCCGCAACCGGGATACGGCGTGGTACTCGATCCTGGATGGGGAATGGCCGGCGATTGGGGCCGGGTTTGAAGCGTGGCTGTCGGATGCAAACCAGACCGGTTCGGGACAGTTGAAAACGCTGGTGGAGTGCCGCACCTAAGCCACCCTGCCACCCCCTGACAAATGTGGGAGCGGGCTTGCTCGCGAAAGCGGTGTATCAGTCACAAATGCATTAACTGACACACCGTCATCGCGGGCAAGCCCGGCTCCCACATTATATCTTCAGCGTATCCGGGCCTTGTGCTCAGCCGAGGTGAATAGGCGAGCATCTATAGATCAAACACCACGCCATCGCCTTTTCCTACAAGCTTCTGCGAACCTTCACCACTCCCATCTTCAACCCAAACGGCCTGAACACTGCGTTCAACGACTTCAGCGTCTGATTGCCCTCGCCATGTTCGATATGCACCAGCGTGCGTACGGAGATTTTGCACATCTTGGCAAACTGGCTCTGATGCAGCCCAGTGACTTCCGTTCGCAGCCGGCGTACCGCCTCGGCTATTTCCAGCGTTCCCTCGGCCAATGCATCCTGAATGCTTTCGATCAACCGGGTTCGTTCTTCAACCGTCAGGCTCATTTCAATCCCCGTCACCTCCTCGCCATCATTCTGTAAAAAACCTCCGCTATACAGGTCGACTCTTTTCCAAAAACAAGGTCGCCCGCCATGCCCCCTTCGCCCCAGCGCCTTGCGCTCACTCTCGGCCTGCTGGTCAGCAGCGGTTTTGCCGATGCGGCGCCCGCGCCAACCAAGACGCTGCAGATCGACACGCCCACCACCACCGGGCAAACCCTGGGCGGTAGCGACTCGCTGACGATTTCGGCACCGGGCAGTATCACCACCTCCAAAGTCGCGGTGACCTTGAAGGACGGCACCACCGGTAATGGCGTGGTGATCGACAACTCCGGCAGCATTACCTCCACGGGTGGCCGGGCCATCGACAGCAGCGGCGATCTCACCGCCGCGCGCAACTACAGCATCTACAACCGCGCCGGTGGCGTGATCCAGGGCGCCAACGACGCGCTGCGCATCGACAGCAACTTCGCCAGCGGCAGCCTGCTGATCGACAACAGCGGCACCATTCGCTCTGCCACCGGCCAAGGGCTGGACCTGGATGCGATCCGCAGCTCCAACGTCACCACCACTATCATCAACCGCCAGGGCGGGCTGATTCGCGGCGACGCCAGCGACGGCATGAAAACCGGCGGTAATGCCACCCTCACCAACTACGGCGAGATTTCCACCGGCGACACCCACTCGCGCGATGACAAATTCGACGGCGTCGACATCGACTCCGCTACTGGCGTGACCGTCACCAACTACGGCCTCATCTCCGGCGGCCGCCACGGCATCACCACCGACCTGGGCGCCACGCTGACCAACTACGGCACGGTAATCGGCCGCAACGGCTCGGGCTTTGGTTCCGACGGCGATGGCACGGTGATCAACCACGGCACTATTACCGGCGCATTCTCCGGACTGCAGCCGGACGGCGATGGTGACGGCGTGGACATCGACAAGATTGCCCACATCGAAAACTACGGAGTCATCCAGGGCGTCGGCGCCGGTGGTGTCGACAAGAACGGCTTTGCCAACGGCAGCGAAGGCATCGCCCTCGGTGGTGGCTATGTGTTCAACGGCGTGGGTGCATTGGTAAGCGGTGCCAACAACGCGGTGCTGGTGGACGACGGCAGCGACGGCCCGGGACTTGCTGCAACCACCCTGATCAACCATGGCACCATTCAGGGCCTGAACGGCTTCGGCGTGAAGTTCGTCGGCGAGTTTGCCGACACGGTGGTCAACGCCGGCTTGATCAGCGGCAGCAACGGCCTGGCCCTGGATTTGGGCGGCGGCGATGACACGCTGACCCTGCTCGGCGGCAGCCGCTTTGTCGGCGTGGTGGATGGTGGCACCGGATATGACCGCGTGATCATGGACGACGCCGCCGGCGGCAGTTTCGGCGACAGCCGCAACTTCGAATGGCTGGACGTGAAGCAAGGCACCTGGACCCTCACCGGCAGCGGCGACTTCAGCGACGGCGGCGAGATTTTCAGCGGCGCCAAGCTGATCAACCAGGGTGGGATCGCTGGCAACCTGACCGTCGATGAAGGCGGTATCTATGCCGGTGGCGGCAGTGTCGGCAGCCTGTTGGTCAAAGGCACCTTGCAGACCAGCACCGCCCTCGGCACCGCCAGCATCACCCGCGACCTGACGATGACCAGCGGCTCGACCCTGGCCTATGGCGTGAACGCCGACGGCAGCAGCGCACCGGTCCAGGTCGGCGGCACCGCGTACCTGAATGGCGCGACCCTGGCGGTCAATCCCGGCACCGGCACCTACCCGTGGCAGAGCCACTACACGGTACTGCAGGCCGGCAGCATCAATGGCACGTTCGGCAAGGTCACCAGCGACTATGCCTTCCTCACCCCCACCCTGGATTACAGCCCTACCCAGGTCGGCCTGACCTATTCCCGCAATGACGTGGCGTTCAATCAGTTCGCCAACACCGGCAACGGCACCCGCGCCGCCAACGCCCTGGCGAGCCTGGGCAAGAACAACGCGTTGTACAACGCCTTGCTCAACACCACCAACAGCAGCGCCGGTGCCGCCATTGAGCAATTGGCCGGCAGCAGCACCGCCAACCTGACCAGTGCCACCCTCGGCGCCAGCGCCCAGGTCGGTAACAGCATGTTGAACGCCATGCACCAACTGGGCGGCGGTGCCGGACTGCTGGTGGGCCTTGATCAAAAAGACACCCCCGTACTGGCCGCCACCGGCGTACCCGCCGAAGCCCGTAACCTCAACGACCCCAATGCCCGGGGCCGCCTGTGGCTGCAAGGTATCGGCAGCTACGGCAAGCTCGACGGCGACCACGGCAGCAATGGCCTGACCCAGCGCACCAAAGGCAGCGTGCTGGGGGCCGATTGGGCGCTAGATTCGGACTGGCGCGTGGGCGTGCTGGGCGGTTATTCGAAGACCGACTTGGACACCACCGGCGTCGACGGCAGCGTCGACAGCTGGCACGCCGGCGTCTACGCCATGCGCCAGAGCGGACCGCTGGCCTTGCGCCTGGGTGCTGCGTACAGCGGGCACCAGGGAGACAGTAAACGTACGGTGGCCTTTGACGGTTTCAACGATCGGCCCAAAGGTGACTACGACGCCGACAGCCAACAAGCCTTCGCCGAACTGGGTTATGCCATGGGCAGCGGGCGCCTGAGCGCCGAGCCGTTCGCCAACCTCGGCTACCAGCGCTACCACCGCGACAGCTACAACGAAAAAGGCGGCGCCGCCGCCCTGCATGTCGAAGGGCAAACCCAGGACAATTTCAGCAGCACCTTCGGCCTGCGCCTGGCGCACTTGAGCCAGCTGGACAACGGCATCAGTCTCACACCGCGGGTCAGCGCCGGCTGGAAACATACCTACGGCGACGTGGACAGCAGCACCCGCCAGGCCTTCCTGATGGGCGGCACCGCGTTCAACGTCGAAGGCAGCGCCCTGGACCGCGACAGCCTGTTGCTGGAAGCCGGGCTGGATATAGGCCTGTCGGCACGCCATACCCTCGGCGTGGGCTACAGCGGCGAAATAGGCAGTAACAGCCGCAATCACGGGCTGATCGGGCAATGGCAGATGAGTTTTTAATCGCGGCCCACTAGAGACATCTCTGGCAGGCAAAGGGTGGATGGCCTGACATTTATCCGCCCTTTACCCCGCTAGATTTCCCGACCTCATACATCAAGAGGTCGGACCTGCATGCCACTCCTTCAGAAACAACTCGCACTCGCCATCACCTTCGCGCTGGGTGCCACCAACGCTCAATTCGTCCAGGCGCGAGGGGACATCGATCCAGACAGCGAGTGGTTCATCCCGGCGCCAGAGGCCGGCCAGCAAGGCCACCAGCGCCCCAAGCCACCCAAGCCCACTCCCGACTTTAACTTTACCGACCACGCCACCACCCGTAACGGCCAGCAGGTTGCCCGCGTACTGGACTCTGCCGTGGACACCCTCATCAAGTCGGGCGAACTCAATGAGTGGCAAGAGTACGAACTGGACAATATCGCCCGGGAACTTGGCAGGCTGGCACCGGGCCGTGTGGGTGCAGTTCTGGAGCAACTGGCAGGCAGCCAGAACGCCAACCTTGGCGCCGCCACTCAAGACAGCATGAAACAGCTCAACAGCAGCCTGCTTTCAGTCATGCGCCGGACAGGCGACGAACGCAACCTTACGGATGCCGAAGGCAATGGCCACGTATGGTTCCAGGCCCTGGGCAACGCTGGCAAGCTTGAAGGACAGCACGGTAGCGTGGGCCTGCAGCAACACACCCGAGGCCTGATGCTGGGCGGCGACTGGGCAGTGGACGATGCCTGGCGGGTGGGTGTGATGGGCGCCAAGTCCGCCAGCGACCTGAACGCCAAACGCTTCAAGGGCGAATTGGACAGCTGGCACCTCGGCGGTTACGCCGTGCGTCAGGACGGCCCCCTTGCATTGCGCCTGGGGGCGATCTACAGCAGCCATGCCGGCCAAACCCAACGCACCGTAGACTTTGATTTCGTTGAGCGCCGCGAGCAGTCCAAAGGCAAATACAACGCCCAAAGCCAGAACGCTTTCGCCGAGCTGGGCTATCAACTGGACAAGGGCAGTTTCAGCGTCGAACCCTATGCGGGGATCGGCTACCAGCGCTATCACCGCGACCGCTACAAGGAAAAAGGCGGCTTTACAGCGCTGAATGTCGGCGCCCAGACCCAGGAAAACCTCAGCAGCACCTTCGGCTTGCGCCTGGCCAGTGCCTTTACGCTGGACAACCAGATGGCCCTCAAGCCGCACCTGAGCACAGGCTGGAAGCACCTCTACGGTGACGTGAGCAGCACCGTGCGCCAGTCCTCCGCGTGGGTAAAACGGCCGGGCTTCAACAGTGACTTCACCATCGAAGGCACCTCCCTGGACCGCGACAGCCTGGCGCTGCACACCGGGGTAGACCTGGCGCTGTCGACCCGGCACACCGTGGGCCTGGCCTATACCGCCGAGGTCGGCACCCACAGCCGTAACCAGGGTTTGCTGGGCCAGTGGACCCTGGCGTTCTGATTATTGCGGGCAAAAAAAAGGGGGCACATGCCCCCCCGAGGTTTAAGCGGTAGTTTCGAAGGCTGTTGATCAGCCTTCGATTTCAATCAGGATTTCACCCGGGTTGACCCGGTCGCCCTTGGCCACGTGTACGGCGGTGACCTTGCCGGCGATCGACGCCTGTACTTCGGTCTCCATCTTCATCGCTTCGGTGATCAACACAGCCTGGCCGGCCTTCACCACGTCGCCTTCCTTGACCAGCACGTCGACGATGTTGCCCGGCATCGCCGTGCTGACATGGCCTGGCGCGGTGGCGTGCTTGCGCTTGCTGCCGCCACTGCTGACAAACTCGTTGAGCGGTTCGAACACCACTTCTTCCGGCATGCCGTCGATGGACAGATAGAAGTGGCGCTTGCCTTCGGCCTTGACGCCCACCCCGGTGATGTCCACGCGATAGCTTTCGCCGTGCACGTCGATCACGAACTCGGTCGGCACACCTTCACCACCGGCACGGGCCACGCCGCCGGCTTCAGGAATCGGCAACAGCACTTCAGGGCTCAAGGTGCCAGCGTCGCGCTCTTCAAGGAATTTGCGCCCGATGTCCGGGAACATCGCGTAGGTCAGTACGTCTTCTTCGGACTTGGCCAACGCGCCGATTTCGCCGCGCAACTTGGTCATTTCCGGCTTCAGCAGGTCTGCCGGGCGATGGTCGATCACCTCTTCGCTGCCGATGGCCTGGCGCCGCAGTTTTTCATTCACGATGCCCGGCGCCTTGCCGTAGCCGCCTTGCAGGTACAACTTCACTTCGTTGGTGATGGTCTTGTAGCGCTCGCCGGCCAGGACGTTGAAGAACGCCTGGGTACCGACGATCTGCGAAGTCGGGGTGACCAGCGGCGGGAAGCCAAGGTCTTCACGAACCCGCGGGATTTCGGCCAGCACTTCGCTCATGCGGTTCAGCGCGCCCTGCTCTTTCAGCTGGTTGGCCAGGTTGGAAATCATCCCGCCCGGTACCTGGTTGACTTGCACGCGGGTGTCGACGGCGGTGAATTCGCTTTCGAACTGGTGGTACTTCTTGCGCACAGCGTAGAAGTACAAACCGATTTCCTGCAGCAGTTCCAGGCTGAGGCCGGTGTCGAATTCGCTGCCTTTGAGGGCCGCGACCATCGACTCGGTACCCGGGTGGCTGGTGCCCCAGGCGAAGCTGGAGATGGCGGTGTCGATATGGTCGGCACCGTTTTCGATGGCCTTGAGTTGGCACATCGAAGCCAGGCCCGCAGTGTCGTGGGAGTGGATGAAGATCGGCAGGCTCTGCTCGGCCTTCAGCGCCTTGACCAGCTCGCCGGTGGCGTATGGTGTCAGCAGGCCGGCCATGTCCTTGATCGCCACCGAGTCGCAACCCATGGCTTCCATTTGCTTGGCCTGGGCCACGAACGCCTCGATGGTGTGCACCGGGCTGGTGGTGTAGGCGATGGTGCCCTGGGCATGTTTGCCGGCGGCTTTTACCGCTTCGATGGCCACTCGCAGGTTACGCACGTCGTTCATCGCGTCGAAGATGCGGAACACGTCGATACCGTTGACAGCGGCCTTGGCGACGAAGGCTTTGACCACGTCGTCGCTGTAGTGGCGGTAGCCCAACAGGTTCTGGCCACGCAGCAGCATTTGCAGGCGCGTGTTGGGCAACGCCGCGCGCAGTTTGCGCAGGCGCTCCCACGGGTCTTCTTTCAGGAAGCGTACGCAGGCGTCGAAGGTCGCGCCGCCCCAGACTTCCAGGGACCAGTAGCCGACTTTGTCGAGCTTGTCGCAGATCGGCAGCATGTCGTCGGTGCGCATGCGGGTCGCCAGCAACGATTGGTGGGCGTCGCGCAGGATGGTGTCGGTTACGAAGATCTTCTTGCTCATTCTTATATTCCTCACAGGCCTGCGTGGGCGGCGATGGCGGCGGCGATGGCCAGGGCCAGCTCTTCGGGTTTGCGCTTGATCGAGTAGTTGGTCAGCTCAGGGTGGCTTTCCACAAAACTGGTGTTGAACTGGCCGCTGCGGAATTCCGGGTTGCGCAGGATTTCCTGGTAATAGGCGGCGGTGGTCTTCACGCCTTGCAGGCGCATGTCGTCCAGGGCGCGCAGGCCGCGGTCCATGGCTTCTTCCCAGGTCAACGCCCACACCACCAGCTTCAGGCACATCGAGTCGTAGAACGGTGGGATGGTGTAGCCGGTGTAGATCGCCGTGTCGGTACGCACGCCGGGACCGCCGGGTGCGTAGTAACGGGTGATCTTGCCGAAGCTGGGCAGGAAGTTGTTCTTCGGGTCTTCGGCGTTGATGCGGAACTGCAACGCAAAACCCCGGTGCTGAATGTCTTCCTGCTTGACCGACAGCGGCAGGCCCGACGCAATGCGGATCTGCTCACGCACAATGTCGATGCCGGTGATTTCTTCGGTAATGGTGTGTTCCACCTGCACCCGGGTGTTCATCTCCATGAAGTACACCTCGCCCTCGGCGAGCAGGAACTCCACGGTGCCAGCGTTCTCGTAGCCCACGGCCTTGGCCGCGCGCACCGACAGGTCGCCGATGTAGGCACGCTGTTCAGGGGTCAGCTGGGGGCTAGGGGCGATCTCGATCAGCTTCTGGTTACGGCGCTGGATCGAGCAATCGCGCTCGAACAGATGCACCACATTGCCGAAGCTGTCACCGAGGATCTGCGCCTCGATGTGCTTGGGATTGACGATGCATTTTTCCAGGAACACTTCCGCCGAACCGAAGGCCTTGGTGGCTTCGGAAATTACCCGGGGGAAGGCTTGTTCGAGTTCTTCACGGCTGTTGCAGCGACGGATACCGCGACCGCCACCACCGGAGGTGGCCTTGAGCATCACCGGGTAACCAATGCGGTCGCCTTCGGTGAGGGCTTCGGCGATGTCGGCAACGTTGCCTTCGGTGCCCGGGGTGACCGGCACACCGGCCTTGATCATGCTGCGGCGGGCTTCGGTCTTGTCGCCCATGCGGCGAATCACTTCGGCCGATGGGCCGATGAACTTGATCCCACGTTCGGCGCAAATATCTGCCAGCTCGGCGTTTTCCGAGAGGAAGCCGTAGCCGGGGTGCAGCGCGTCGCAACCGGTTTCCACCGCCAGGTTCACCAGCTTGCGCGGGTTCAGGTAACCGGCCAATGGCTCGGTACCGATGCTGTGGGCTTCATCTGCACGCTTTACATGCAGGGCATGGCGATCGGCATCGGAATAGACCGCGACCGAACGAATGCCCATCTCGGCGCAGGCACGCACGATACGTACGGCAATCTCACCACGGTTGGCGATCAGGATCTTTTTTATCACTTGGAAATTCCCTTGAGCCGATTGCTACCTACTTCGACCCTGGAAGCGGGTCGGCGCGTGACCAAATGTTTCATGGCAGTCGCGTGACACACACTATGCCCCTGCAGGAATTAACAAAAATCAATAATTATTGGGTTGTGTATAAGCAAAGACTTATAGTCGTCGCATCAAGGGTCGGCGGGAGTGCTTGAACTATGCGTAAGTCATTGATGCGTATGACATTGCGTCAATTGCAGATTTTCAATGAAGTCTGTGATTTGCGTTCCTACAGCCGCGCAGCCGAGGAAATGTCCCTCACGCAACCGGCCGTTAGCCTACAAATCAAGCAGCTGGAAGAGCTGCTGGGCCAGCCATTGTTCGATTACGTCGGCAAAAAGCTCTATATGACTGAAGCTGCTGAAGCCTTGCAACGGGCCAGCCGGGACATTTTCGGCCGCCTGGAAAACCTCGATATGCAACTCTCCGACATGCAGGGCTCATTGCAGGGCCAGCTGAAACTGGCGGTGGAATCCAGCGCCAAGTACTTCGTGCCGCACCTGTTTGCCGCCTTCAAGCGCCAGCATCCGGAGGTCAACCTGCACCTGACGGTGGTCAACCGCGCCCAGGTGATTCGCCGGCTTTCAGACAACCGCGACGACCTGGTGATCATGTCGATGGTGCCCCAGGACATGGGCCTGGAATTCCTGCCGTTCCTGAACAACCCGATTGTCGCGGTGGCGCCCCACGATCATCCGCTGAGCCATCAAGGGCCGTTGCGCCTGCAGGACCTTGAGCCTTACACGCTGCTGTTGCGCGAGCCGGGGTCCGGGACGCGGATGGCGTGCGAAGAGTATTTCAAGGAGAAGCGCGTGCACTTCACCCAGACGGTGGAAGTGTCTTCGGCCGAGGCGCAGCGCGAGTGCGTGACCGCCGGGTTGGGCGTGGCGCTGCTGACGCGCCACGCGGTCAACCTGGAACTGGCCACCGGCGGGCTCAGGGAGCTGCCGGTGGAAGAACTGCCGCTGTACCGCAGTTGGTGCCTGGTGCAGGCCAAGGCCAAGCGCCTGTCACCGGTGGCCCATGCATTCCTGGGCTTTATCCGCAGCGAGCGACTGCAGATCAGCGCGCTGGCTGAACGCTTCGCTGGGCAGCCGCGGGTGCCTGCCAGTGGAGTTCCGGATAGTCACTGATGCTCTGTTGCAATTGACGCTGATCGCAGCGGTCTTCAATTGCGCGACGGAAGGCCATGCGGCGCTGGTCTTCCTGCTGGCGGCGGGTCTTGACGGTGCTGTTGCTTTCTTCGTATTGCCGAGCCATTTCGAGTCTCCCAATGCGAGTAAGGGGAGTTCAGGATGGGCTCGGGCAATGACGGTTTAGCGGCATGGGGATGACAGGACGATGAATCTTGCGGGGCAGGACCCAATCAAAATGTGGGAGCGGGCTTGCTCGCGAATGCGGTGGGCCAGCCAGCATATTCAGTGACTGACACTCCGCATTCGCGAGCAAGCCCGCTCCCACAATGGGTCCGCGTACAAACTATCAGTCGTCGAGGGCTTTTACGGACTTGGGTGACAACCGAAGGCTGCGCAAGCTGCGCTTCACGCTCTTGAGGTGGTTGACCAGGCTCGGGCCGCGCGCCATGGCCACGCCCATCGCCAGCACGTCGATCACCACCAGGTGGGCGATACGCGAGGTCAGCGGCGTGTAGATCTCGGTGTCCTCGTGCACATCGATCGCCAGGTTGACGGTCGACAGCTCTGCCAATGGCGTCTGGCTCGGGCACAGGGTAATCAGGGTCGCGCCGCTTTCACGCACCAGGTTGGCGGTGATCAGCAAATCCTTGGAGCGGCCGGATTGGGAAATGCAGATCGCCACGTCGCTGGGCTTCAACGTCACCGCCGACATCGCCTGCATGTGCGGGTCGCTGTAGGCCGCCGCCGTCAGCAGCAAACGGAAGAACTTGTGCTGGGCATCCGCCGCCACCGCGCCGGACGCGCCGAAACCATAGAACTCCACGCGCTGGGCCTGGGACATGGCGGTCACGGCTTTTTGCAGCTCCACCGGGTCGAGCTTTTCGCGCACTTCCATCAGGGTGTGCAGGGTGGTGTCGAAGATTTTCAGGCTGTAGTCGGCGACGGAATCGTCTTCGTGGATCGCAAACTGGCCAAAGCTCGCACCGGCTGCCAGGCTCTGGGCCAGCTTGAGCTTCAAGTCCTGGAAACCGGAGCAACCGATGGCGCGGCAGAAGCGCACGATGGTCGGCTCGCTGATGCCCACGCTGTGGGCCAGGTCGGCCATGGAACTGTGCATCACGGCCGCAGGGTCAAGCAGCACGTGATCGGCAACCTTGAGTTCCGATTTGCGTAACAGGTGGCGCGACTGGGCGATATGTTGCAACAGGTTCAAAGGGCTGGACTCTTGTTATTGGCAGACGCCAGGGATGTAGCAAGCTTGTAGTTATACTACAAGAATTAACGATTTGCCCGTTCGATGCATCACTTAATCACGCTGCTGCCCGCTGATTCAGCGGGCAGGCTCGATGTAGCCCCGCGTGCGGCTTGGGCTCAACTATGGAAAATCGGCATTTTTTCGTAACAAATCCGCCAAGCCATCCGCTTCCACCGGCCGACTGATCAAATAGCCTTGCACCTCGTCGCATTGCTCATCCCGCAAAAAGTCCAGCTGCTGCTGATCTTCCACACCCTCGGCCACCACCTTGAGCGACAGCCCGTGGGCCATGGCAATGATTGCGCGGGTGATCGAGGCATCTTCGCGTCCCTGGCCCAGGCCACGAATGAACGTCTGGTCGATCTTCACGTAGTCCACGGGGATGCGCTTGAGGTAACTGAGGGATGAGTAACCGGTGCCAAAATCATCAATCGCCAGCTTCACTCCCAGGTCGCGCAGTTGCTGGAAGGTCGAGATGATGTGCTCGACGCTGTCGAGCAGCTGGCTTTCGGTCAGTTCCAGCTCCAGGTATTGCGGATCGAGCCCGGTTTCTTCCAGCACCTGGCGCACCAGGCTGATCAGCTTGCCCTGGCGCAGTTGGTGCACCGACAGGTTGACCGACACCCGAATCGGCGCCAGCCCCTGGCGTTGCCATTCACAAGCCTGCCAGCACGCCTGGCGCAACACGAACTCCCCCAGCGGCACGATCAGGCCGGTTTCTTCGGCCAGCCCGATAAAGTCGCCGGGCGGCACCATGCCCCACTGCGGATGTTCCCAACGAATCAATGCTTCGGCCGCATTCAGCTTGCCACTGGCCAGGCACAGTTTGGGTTGGTAGAACACCGTAAGCTGGCGCTCATCAATCGCCTTGCGCAGCTGGTTTTCCAGCTGCAAACGTTCCAGGGTGCTGGCCTGCAGGCTGTCGGTGTAGAACTGGAAGTTATTACCGCCCAGGTGCTTGGCGTGCTGCATGGCCATGTTCGACTGGCTGACCAGCGCGGATATTTCCCGCGCATTGTCGGGCAACAGGCTGACGCCCATTGAGGCACTGACCACCAGCTCGTGCCCTTCCACCGTCACCGGCACCCGCAACTTGGCCAGCAACCGCGTGGCCACCCGCGCCAGGCTCGACAGGTTGCCGTAGGCGTCGAACAGCACGGCGAATTCATCGCCAGAGAGCCGCGCTATGGTGTCGGCTTCGGGCAAGGCGTTGATCAAGCGGCGGGCCATTTTCTGCAACAACTGGTCGGCCACTTCATGCCCGAGGCTGTCGTTGAGCAGCTTGAAACGGTCCAGGTTGATATGCAGTAAAGCCAGGCTGCGGCCACCCTGGCGCACCCGCTGATGGGCTTCGCGCAACCGCTCGCGGAACAGCGAGCGGTTGGCCAGCCCGGTCAATTCGTCGTAGTGCGTGAGGTAGCGCATGCGCTCCTCGGATTCGCGCCGCGCGGACAGATCAGCGAAGAAACCCACGATATGGCTGACATTTCCCCGAATATCCCGGACTACATTCAGTTGTAGCCATTGCGGGTAGAGTTCGCCGTTCTTGCGGGTTTCCACGAGCTCGCCCTGCCAGGTGCCGTGGCTGAGCAACGCCTGGCGGATCACCGGGAAGTGGCGCCGTGCGTCGCGGCTGCTGGGCAGCTCCACGACATTGCGCCCGATCATGTCGTCGATGTCGAAGCCGGTGACGCGGCTGAATGCCTGGTTGACGGCTATCAGCACGTAGTCCGGATCGAGGATCACAATGCCTTCGCTGGCCGCCTCAAACACCGTCGATGCCAGGCGCTGCTGTTCTTCCAGGACCTTGCCGGCGCTGATGTCGCGGCGGGTGCCGAGCATCCGCGTGACGCGCCCGCCTGCCGAGCGCTCCACGGCGCGGCCACGGTCCTGGATCCATACCCAATGGCCATCGCCATGGCGCACCCGGTATTCCACCAGGTAGTCCTCGCTGCGGCCTTTAAGGTGCTCCACCAGCGCGCGCTTGAGCAGCGGCAAGTCGTCCGGATGCAGGCGTGGCTTGAGGTGGCTGAGCATCGCCGTGACGTATTCCGGCTCCAGGCCGAACAACTCCTTGAGCTGGGTATGGTGGACCTCATCGGTTTGCAGGTTCCAGTCCCACAGACCCAGTTCGCTGGCCTGCAACGCCATGGCCAGACGCGCCTCGCTTTTGCTCAGGGCCAGGCTCGCCGCGTCCAGTTCCTGACTGCGCTGATCGACGCGTTGCTGCAGGCCGATCTGTGCTTCGCGCAACTCTTGTTCGACCTGGCGCCGCTGCTCCACCTCACGCACCAGTTCCTGGTTCAGTTGCTCGCTGCGTTGCTGCGCTTGCTGCAGATGCTCGATCAACGCCTGGTTCTGGAAGCGCCTGAGCAGCCCGCGCTGGATCAGGCGATTGACCTGCCATGCCACCAGGCTCAGGGATGCCAGCAGAATCAGGCCCAGGCAACCCCAGCCTTGCTGTTGCGGGTCGCCGCTCCAGAATAAATAGAGGATGGCCGGCACCAGGCAGGGCACGGCAAACGACAGGAAAGCCGGCAGACTGACGGCATAGGCCACACTGGCGGACAAGGTCGCCGCGCCGAGCAGGCCGAACACCCAGGCCTGTTGCGCAAAGCTGTCCACCGGTACCAGGGCGATGGCAGCACTGGCCAGCGTCAAGCCGCTGACGGCCGAGCCCAGCATGAACATGCGTCGCCAGATCGGCTGCGCCTGGCGGCTGGGCATGGCGGAATCGAACGCCGCCACCTGAATTACCCGCAAGGCCACCAGCGCCAGCAGCCATACCAGCCAAATGCTGTCCAGCAGATAGCGCTGCGGGCTCCAGAGCAACCAGGCGCAGACCAGTCCATTCACCAGCATTAATAAAGTAGGCAGCAGGGAGCCTTGGTAAAGCAGGCGCGTGCGCTCCACCGCCATCTCCATGGCGTAGTGCTTGCGGATAACCTGCGCCGGTGCCACGGAGGGTCCCGCCAGGTCAATGCTAAGGGTCATAGGCAGTGTTCTTATAATGGTGAGCCCGAAACGTCGACGGAGCATACACAAGCAAACGCTCGGGCCAAACTGCCCCAAGTCATAAAAACAGCGCGACAATCAGGCGCAAACCTTGGAGCCAGACAGCTTGAGTGAGACAGGGCGCGGGCTGTGGGCGATGACCGACCGGTCATCACCGTGAATAGATTGTTGCCTTATCCTGTGTCGACGCAGAAGTTTTCCCGTGACCACCCGGCATTGGGATTTGCCCGACTCCCCCGGGCACCCTAGAATGCGCCGATGCGCGATGATCTCTCTCTTTTGCTGAACTCCCTCAACGATGCCCAACGCCAGGCCGTAGCGGCCCCCGTTGGCCGTCAGTTGGTCCTGGCCGGTGCTGGCTCCGGTAAAACCCGAGTGCTGGTGCACCGTATCGCCTGGTTGATCCAGGTCGAGAACGCCTCACCGCATTCCATCCTGTCGGTGACCTTCACCAACAAGGCCGCTGCCGAGATGCGTCATCGCATCGAGCAGTTGATGGGCATCAGCCCGGCCGGCATGTGGGTGGGCACCTTCCACGGCCTGGCGCACCGCCTGTTGCGGGCGCATTGGCAGGAAGCCGGCCTGAGCCAGACCTTCCAGATTCTCGACAGCGACGACCAGCAACGCCTGGTCAAGCGGGTGATCCGCGAGCTGGGCCTGGATGAACAACGCTGGCCGGTCCGTCAGGCCCAGTGGTTCATCAATGGCCAGAAAGATGAAGGCCTGCGCCCGCAACATATCCAGGCCAGCGGCGACCTGTTCCTGGCCACCATGCGCAGCATTTATGAAGCCTATGAAGTGGCCTGCCAGCGCGCTGGCGTCATCGACTTCTCCGAACTGCTGCTGCGCGCCCTCGACTTGTGGCGCGACAACCCGGGCTTGCTGGCGCACTACCAGAAACGCTTCCGCCACATCCTGGTGGACGAGTTCCAGGACACCAACGCCGTGCAGTACGCCTGGTTGCGCCTGCTGGCCAAGGGCGGCGACAGCCTGATGGTGGTGGGCGACGACGACCAGTCGATCTACGGCTGGCGTGGCGCGAAAATCGAGAACATCTACCAGTACAGCGACGACTTCCCGGACGCCGAAACCATCCGCCTGGAACAGAACTACCGCTCCACCGCCGGGATCCTCAAGGCCGCCAACGCCTTGATCGCCAACAACACCGGGCGCCTGGGCAAAGAACTGTGGACCGACGGCGGCGAAGGCGAAGCGATCAACCTGTACGCCGCCTTCAACGAACACGATGAAGCGCGCTACGTGGTGGAAACCATCGAAAGCGCCCTGAAAACCGGCCTGGCCCGCAGCGATATCGCGATTCTCTACCGCTCCAACGCCCAATCACGGGTATTGGAAGAGGCCCTGCTGCGCGAGCGCATTCCGTATCGCATCTATGGTGGCCAGCGCTTCTTCGAACGTGCCGAAATCAAGAACGCCATGGCCTACCTGCGCTTGCTGGAAGGTCGCGGCAACGATGCGGCGCTGGAACGGGTGATCAACATTCCGGCCCGTGGCATCGGCGAGAAGACTGTCGAGGCGATTCGCGACCACGCACGCCACAGCGATGTGTCGATGTGGGAAGCGATGCGCCTGCTGATCGCCAACAAGGGCCTGACCGGCCGTGCGGCCGGTGCCTTGAGCGTGTTTGTCGAGCTGATCGAGAACCTGGCCGCCAAGTGCATGGAAATGCCGCTGCACCTGATGACCCAGACCGTGATCGAGCAGTCCGGCCTGATCGCCTACCACGAAGCGGAAAAAGGCGAGAAAGGCCAGGCCCGGGTAGAAAACCTTGAGGAACTGGTCAGCGCCGCCCGCGCGTTCGAAAACACCGAAGAAGACGAAGACCTGACGCCACTGGCGGCATTCCTCGGCCACGCTTCCCTGGAAGCCGGCGACACCCAGGCTGATGAGCATGAAGACAGCATTCAGCTGATGACCTTGCACAGTGCCAAGGGCCTGGAATTCCCCTACGTGTTCCTGGTGGGCATGGAAGAAGGCCTGTTCCCCCACAAGATGAGCCTGGAAGAACCCGGCCGCCTTGAGGAGGAACGCCGCCTGGCCTACGTGGGCATCACCCGGGCCATGCAGAACCTGGTGATGACCTACGCCGAAACCCGACGCCTGTACGGCAGCGAGACCTACAACAAGGTGTCGCGCTTCGTACGCGAGGTGCCGAAAGGGCTGATTCAGGAAGTGCGCTTGTCCAACAGCGTCAGCCGACCGTTCGGCGGCGGCCAGCAGCAGAACTCCAGCAGCATGTTCGCTGGTTCGGAAATCCCCGAGACGCCGTTCAGCCTTGGCCAACAGGTCAAGCACGCGATCTTCGGCGAAGGCGTGATCCTCAACTTCGAAGGCGCCGGTGCCCAGGCCAGGGTGCAGGTGAACTTCGCCGAAGGCAGCAAGTGGCTGATGATGGGCTACGCCAAGCTCGAAGCAATCTGAAACAACTGTAGAACATGAAGGATGTTGCCCCACCCTTGTATTTGGCAGCGGTGGGGCCAATATCTGTAATAAGTCCTACAGACGATTCGGTATTGGCCCTACGCAAAAGCCCGAAACACTATGCCGCTAGCCACTGACATCACACCTGTGCAACATGGCGCGCGTGCAATCCACAAATGGGAATTCCCTTTATGAAACGTTTTCTTAGCATCGCCATGGCGTTGTGCATCGGCCTGACGATGAGCCTCGACGCCAACGCCAAGCGCTTCGGTGGCGGCAAATCCATGGGCTCGGCGCCGAGCCACCAGACCAGCCAAATGGCCCCATCCGGCGGCGGCATGGGCGGCGCAGCTGCGACCGCTGGCGCTGCCGGTGCCGCAGGCGCTGCTGCCAAGGCTGGCGGTGCTTCGCGCTGGTTGGGCCCTCTGGCCGGTATCGCGGCCGGCGGCCTGCTCGCCTCCATGTTCATGGGCGGCGGCTTCCAGGGCATGCAGATCTTCGACATCCTGATCATGGCGGTCATCGCCTTCCTGATCTTCCGCTTTATCGCCGCCCGTCGCCGCAAGCAACAGGAGCACATGGCTCCAGCCGGCGCGCCGATGCAGCGTGAAGTGTTCGAGCAAAAGCCTGCTGCCATGGGTTCGATCTTCGGCGGTTCGGCTGCTCCTGCTGCCGCTCGTCCGGTGATCAACGCACCCGCCTGGTTCAACGAAGAGCGCTTCGTCGAAGCGGCCCGCAGCCACTTCCAGTCCCTGCAGCAACACTGGGACGCCAACGAAATGGACAAGATCGCCGAGTTCGTGACCCCGCAACTGCTGGAGTTCCTCAAGCGCGAACGTGCCGACCTGGGCGACGGCTTCCAGTCGACCTACATCGACGACCTGAAAGTGCAGCTTGAAGGTGTGGATGACCGCGCCGACAAGACCATCGCCACCCTGACCTTCAGCGGTGTGTCGAAGACCTCGCGTTTCGACCAGGGCGAAGTGTTCAGCGAAAGCTGGAACATGGAACGCCCACAAGGCGAAAACCAGCCTTGGCTGGTCGCCGGTATCCGCCAGAACGGCTGATCCCTGCCCGCTTTGAGTACGCAGTAACAAAAACCCCGGACTTGTCCGGGGTTTTCTATTTCACGGTTGCACTTATAGCGAGCTACTGTATAAAACGCCCCTATAAACCGCGCCATCTAGCAAGAGGATCCCGGCCGTGGAAGAAGTTATCGAACAATTGCGTGAAGCCAACGAACCGGTACCGGTTCCTCTGGAGCTGCCTGACGAAGATCAACTGGTGGAAATCGAGGAACAACTGTTCATCGATATTCCGTTCGTCTTCCGTGAATTTCTGCTGACCGTCAGCGATGTGGTCTACGGCAGCCTGGAGCCGGTGACCGTCACCGACCCACAGTCCCACACCTACCTGCCGGACGTTGCCGCCAACGCCTGGGATGCCGGTGTTGACCGCAGCATGATCCCGATCTGCCAGGACGGCGACGACTACTACTGCGTCGAGGAAGACGGCACCGTGGTGCTGTGGTCCGGCGAAGAAGAACTCGTCACCGAAGAAACCTGGGAATCGGTGTGGCACTGGGCACGGGACGTCTGGCTGGAAAGCTGAGACCCCTGTGTGCCGAGGACGCTTGTTGTGGCGAGCGAGCTTGCTCGCGCTGGGCTGCGAAGCAGCCCAGCGCGACCCACTCAGTGCTCCGGCGTATCCTTATGGTTATCCAGGGTCTCCAGCAAGGCGACCTGCATCCGCGTATGCACGCGGATGAACCAGCGCCACAGCACGGCGGCCACTGCGGCCGTCACCACGGCGATCAGCACCAGCAACTTGTTGGTCGGCAGGATACTGGCCGACAAGGCTGCCAATAGCAGGAAAATCACCAGCAGCGAAAGAATCGGGATCACTTCGGCGATCACCCGGCGCACGCGCTGAGTGTGGCGCCCGGCCATTTCCGGCTTCACGCTCATCTCCGCCAGCAGCATCGACAGCGCCTTGAGCTTGCGGTACGCCGCAATCAAAAACGGCAGCGACAGCAGCAACGCCCCACCCCAGATCAATGCCTTCTGCCAGCTCGGATCGCTGACCCAGCCTTCCAGGTAGCTGCCGATACGCGCCGCGAAAAAGCTGCCGGCAAAGAAGATTGCCACCACCAGCGCCAGGTTCACCCCCACCTGCAGAATGATCTTGCGGATCATCGACGCCAGCATCGCACCCTCGCCCTGGGGCTGAATGCTGCGCAGCCACTCGCCATACATCCCGAACACCCGGCTCATGCGCTTGGGCATCACTGCGGCAATCTTCAGCGACAGCGGGTCTGCGCCACGGATCAGATAGGGTGTGAGCAGTGTGGTAATCGCAGAAACAGCCACCGCCACCGGATACAGGAAGTCGCTGGTGACCTGCAATGTCATGCCCAGCGCGGCGATGATGAATGAAAATTCGCCGATCTGTGACAGCCCCATCCCCACTCGCAATGAAGTGCGGCCATCGTTACCCGCAATGAACGCCCCCAACCCACAGGACAACATCTTGCCCAGCACCACGGCCACGGTAATCACCGCAATCGGCCAGGCGTATTGCAGGAGGATCTGCGGGTCGATCATCAAGCCAATGGCGACAAAGAAGATCGCGCTGAACATGTCGCGAACCGGTTCGATCAGGCGCTCAATCTTCAGCAATTGCCGGGATTCAGCCATGATCGCGCCGATCAGGAATGCCCCCAGCACCATGCTGTATTCCAGCTTGACCACCAACAGGCAGAAACCGAAGCACAGGCCCAGCACGGTGATCAGCAGCATCTCGTTGCTTTCGAATTTGGCCACGTACTCCAGCAGGCGTGGCACCAGCAAAATCCCGATCACCAGTGCGACAATCATGAACAGCGAGAGCTTGCCGACGGTGGAGAACACCTCGCCGGAGCTGACCGTGCCGCTGACGGCAATGCTCGACAGCAAGGCGATGATGCCGATGCCGAGGATGTCTTCGACGATCAGCACCCCGAAAATCAGCTGGGCAAAGCGCTGGTTTTTCATCTTCAGGTCATTGAGCGCCTTGACGATGATGGTGGTCGAGGAAATCGCCAGGATCGCGCCCAGGAACAGCGAGTCCATGGTGTTCCAGTCGAACCAGCGGCCGATTTCGTAGCCGATCCAGATCATCAGGATGATTTCGAGGAACGCCGCGATAAAGGCGGTGGCGCCAACCTTGAACAGCTTGCGCAGGCTGAACTCAAGGCCCAGGCAGAACATCAGGAAGATCACCCCAAGCTCGGCCAGGGTCTTGATCGTGTCTTCGTCGTGGATCAGGCCAAACGGTGGGGTGTGCGGGCCGATGATGAAGCCGGCGACGATATACCCCAACACCACCGGCTGCTTGAGCCGATGGAACAGGATCGTCACCACCCCGGCCACCAGCATGATCACGGCCAGGTCCTGGATAAAGCTGATGGCGTGCATGGCGAGGGGCTCCTTGAGGGGTACTGGCGCTTTTCCCATTTCCACGCATGCACCCCGAAAGGTCGCAATGAACGGAAAGAAAAGTCTGCCTTGATCGTAAGAATTGCCTTTGAGACGGGCTTTTGAAGGGTAACACCGCGACTTGCGGCAGAAAGCCGGTGCAATATATGGAAACAGATCGCCCCAGGCGTGACGGCAAGCCGGGGCCCAGCGTCCCGTTATGAATGGCTCTGCAAAGATTCCAGCACCCGCAGAGGTGCCTCCCCACCCAATGCCTACAACCCGTGAGTGTGCTATGGAACCCGGAAACGCCCAGCTGTCGATGACAGTATTGATGACCCCTGACATGGCCAACTTCTCTGGCAATGTGCACGGCGGCACGCTGCTCAAGTACCTCGACGAAGTGGCCTACGCCTGCGCCAGCCGTTATGCCGGGCGCTATGTGGTGACGTTGTCGGTAGACCAGGTGATTTTTCGCGAGCCGATCCATGTCGGCGAGCTGGTGACCTTCCTGGCCTCGGTCAACTACACCGGCAACACGTCGATGGAAGTGGGGATCAAGGTGGTCACCGAGAACATCCGTGAGCGTTCGGTACGCCACACCAATAGCTGCTTCTTCACGATGGTCGCGGTGGATGACCAGCGCAAACCGGCCGCCGTGCCGCCGCTGCAACCGCAGAACAGCGAAGACAAGCGCCGGTTTGTGCAGGCTCAACAGCGCCGGCAGATTCGCCAGGAGCTGGAAAAGCGCTATCAGGAAATCAAGGCAGACGGCCCGTAAGAGCCCGCCAGGTTTCTGGATGACCGCTTAGTAACGCGAGCACTTGTCAAAGTGCGCACACACATCAAAGCGCTGGTCCAACTGGGCCATGCGCTCCATATGGTGATTGACCACCTCCATCGTCACGCTCTTTCGGGTATTCACGTAGTACTGCACCATAAGCTTGTCGTTCTCCGCTACGCGCGATTTGATCGCACTGTCCGTAGGCTGCATCCATTGCTCCAGGACGGCATCCTCAGTTCCCCGCAGGCGCTGGCGGTACACCTCAGTGTAAAACCCCAGAGCCCGGGCCAGACGACCGGCAGACTCTTGATTCGACAGTTCGTAGTTCTGCCGAAACTGGTTCCAATAATCCGGCGGCAAGGTATACGAGCCCATCAACGCCTTGCGCTTGCTGATCAACTCATCAAGCTCTTGAGGCGAGGTTTGCATTCGGTCGACTTTATTCTCTGACACGATGGCCGTGATCGACTGCGCACGCTCGTCAAGAATGCGATCAATCAACACCATTCGCTGCGGAGTATCCGGTAACAACTTGCCGAATATCGGACCTTTGCCCTCGCAAGACGGCATGCCGGTCTCGAACAGCGGCTGCGGGATCCGCACGTCCTTGCCGTCCAATCGCGTAAGACGCTGGAGCAGCGTGCTGCATTGGCGGCCCTGCAATTCGAAGGTCACTTCGTACTCTTCACCCGCCTTGGGCGTTAGATTGAACGCTTTGCCACAGACATAGGAGCTGCCGTTGGTGTTGATCATCAACATAGTGTCCTTTCCGGGCGCCAGCTTGATCTCCAGCAGCCCACGAGCCGTGGGCGGTGGCGGCACAAGCATGTCTACCCGCCGCTTGGTGTCCACCAGGAACATGTTGTTGAGAATGCCTGTGGTCTCACCCATGCAGTGCTGTGCGTCATAGACAAAAAGGGTGCTGTTGGTGGTGTTGGAGATGAACCGCAGCTTCGCCGCATCGGGCTCGGCTGCGTCAGGATAGGTACCGTGGACGCTGCAACCACTGAGCAGCGTAACCAGGGCCAATGCGATAAATGCCCGTGGCGAATGGAGCAGGGATAACGACATGATCTTCCTTGATGAACGCAGAGGGCAAAAAGACGGCCGGTAGTAACGGACGCCCTTTGCGTCGCTCAATCAGGAATAGTCCTACAGCCCGATTGGGGTTGCCTCGAAGCGAACTCGCGGATGGGCAATCCGGTCCTGGGCGCGCACCAGTTCCAGCTCATAGCTGGCGCACGCCTGGGTTTCCAGCAGTACTTCATGCACCGCTGCAGCAGTGAACTCAAAGGCCGCCACCAGGCTATCGCCCAACAACACCCGCGCCAGGAACAGGCCCGACGTCAGGTCGCCCACGCCCACCGGCTGACGCGGGAATGCCAGCAGTGGCCGACGCAGGTGCCAGCTGCCTTCAGCCGTCACCAACAGCATTTCGAAGCCGTCCGGCAGCTTGCCGGGATAATCCAGGTGCTTGACCAACACCGCTTTCGGCCCGCGGGCCAGTAACGCACGGGCCATCCCCAGGCAATCGAACAGCGACTGCGGCTTGCGCCCGGCAAAGCTGTCCAGCTCCAGCTGGTTGGGGCACAGGAAGTCGGCCATCGCCGCCGCTTCCTCCAGCAGGAAGTCGCTGACCTCCTGGGGCACGATGCAGCCTTTTTCCGGATGCCCCATCACCGGGTCACACAGGTAAAGAGCCTTGGGGTTGATCGCCTTGATCCGCGCCACGCCGGTGAGGATCGCCCGGCCCTGGGCCGCACTGCCCAGGTAGCCCGACAGCACTGCATCACAGTTGCCCAGCTCGCCAATCGCCGCGATGCCTTCCACCAGCGCAGGAATTTGCTGCGGCGCCAACACTTCTCCCGCCCACTGACCATACTGAGTGTGGTTGGAGAACTGCACCGTATTGAGCGGCCACACGTTCACCCCGACCCGTTGCATGGGGAACACGGCGGCGCTGTTTCCGGCGTGGCCGAAGACCACATGAGACTGGATCGCAAGCAGATGGGGCGTACGTTTCATGCAGAGGATTTCCGTAAAGCCGTTGATATTCTGGCTGCGCAGTATGCGACTAAACGCGGCCTGTACGACAGACCGGAGACGCAGTTAAGCTGGCCCTACTTTGTTGGAGTTCATCGAATGCTGACCCTCGGAAATATCTTCGTGCTGATGCTGCTGGCGACCGGTGCCGCCTGGCTGTGGCACAACCACGGCCTGCGCGAGCGGGCGCTGGAACGGGTCAAGCAGCACTGCGCCAAGCTCGACATCGAGCTGCTCGATGGCGCCGTGGCGTTGAAGCGCATCGGTTTTGTGAAAGATGCCAGCGGGCGGCGGCGCCTGGCACGGATCTACAACTTCGAATTCACCGTGACCGGCGAAACGCGGCACCCGGGGACCATCACCCAATTCGGCGCCCACAGTGCACAAATCGAGTTGGCGCCCTACCCGTTCGAGATCAAGACGCCATTGCCCAGCGCCGAGATCATTGAGCTAAGCCAGTGGCGCCAGGAGCATGGCAACAGCAAGACCCGTCACTGACGGCAAGCGGTTAACCCACCCTGTAACTGCGCAACGTCCTGCACTTCGCTGAAGATCAATTCGATACGCGAATCCCGCCGCCATTCGCTGGGCTGCCAGGCCAATGCGGCGTTATCCACAGCGTTGGCCGATACCCAGCCATCCAGGCTGTGGATAACCAGTTTTGCCCGTCGCCAGTCCAACGATTGCAGCCATTGCTGAATGCGCCGCGCGTCGAATCGCTGACTCGGATGCCAGCGCCAGCCAATGCTCCAGCCATCCTCCTGGCCCTGGCTGAGGCAGATCGGCGATGCCGGATCCGTCCAGATGGCCGGCATTTGCCCCAGGCCTTTGGGCAACTCGAAGTTATCCACAGCCGCTGCCGCTTGAGCATTCACACCCGGTAACCGGGCCAAGGGCAGTTGCGCCTGCTGCGTCCAATAGATCGGCCGGTCGGGCAGTTGCCCTTGAATCAACAGGCGCTGCGCATCACTTAAGGCTTCATTCTTGTTCAATACCAACAGCCCGGCGCTGGCTAATGCCTCCCGTTGGGCATTGGGTAAAGGTTTGCCCGCCGCCAACGCCTGGGCGTCCAGTACGAGTACGCACGGCTGCACCGCCAGTACCTGCTGCCAGGGCGCTTCCCGCAGTTGCTTGAGCAATTGAGCCGGGTGCCCAAGCCCGGACGGCTCGATAAACAGCCGATCGGGCTTTGCCTTACGCAACAAACGCCCCAGCCCTACCTGGAACGGCGCACCATTGACGCAACACAGGCAGCCACCCGCCACTTCACCAAGGGCAATCCCGTCGTCATCACGGGTGAGCAACGCGGCATCCAGGCCAATCTGCCCGAACTCATTGATCAACACCGCCCAACGCTCGTTGGCCGGGCGCTGGGCCAGCAGGTGCTTGATCAAGCTGGTCTTGCCGGCACCCAGGGGCCCGGCAATCACGTGGGTGGGAATGTTCTGCAGCATGGTGGACATCATTCAGACCGTGTAGAGAGGTTCGATCCTACCCGGTTACGCCAACCAATCCAGCGTCAGAATCAACCGTCGTTGATCCGCTTGTAGCGGCGGCGAGCGGTGGATCAGGCCAAAGCCTTCGTTGCCGTGCCATTTTTCGCCCTTGAGCAACGCCACTTCGCCGCAGTGGATTTGCTCAATGCGTTCTTCCGGCTCAGCACTCGCCTGGCTCAGGTGTCGCCGCTCCATAACCCCCTCGCGCAACCACTGGCTGCCGATGCCGGCGTAGGTCGTGATCAGCCGCACCGGCACATGATCCACATGAAAACGCGGGCACATGGCCTTGTCCAATAGCCGCAAACGCACGCCGATACGCTTGGCTCCCAGCAAACAGGCAAAGGCGCTGACCAGCCACGACACATCGGCGATAAAGCCTTCGTAGCCTTCAAGATCACGGCAACCTGATGCAAATTCCTGCAGGTTTGGCTCGGTGTCTTCGCTGTTCAGTTCAACCACCAGCGACTCGGCCAATGGCTCATTGAGTGCCACCAGTAACGCGCCGAACTCGGCGATGTGCAGGGGCAACTGACGCTGCCACACCGCCAGGTTCACGCCGTCCTCAAGGATATCGGTGAGCACGGCCGGGGTTTCGCCGTGGGTCTGGCGAACCACCGGGCGCAGTTTCAGGGTCGGTGCCAGCATCAGGCAGCCTCTTCGAACCAAGGGCCAAAGGGATCGGCCAACAAGCGCCAGCCTTCGACACCCGTGGCCATTTCATCGTCGGTCAGCAAACAAGCGTCCAGCTCGGCGGTCATCTGGGCGAAGTCGATGTTCTGGCCGATAAACACCAGCTCCTGCCGGCAATCGCCGGTGCTCAGTTGCCAGTTTTTCATGATTGCGGCGATGCCTTCCTCGTCCTGGGGCCACTGGGTTTTCGGCACGAAACGCCACCAGCGCCCGGCAAACCCATGGCGCATCAGGCCGCCAGCCTGGGACCAGCTACCGGCGTCCTGGTGTTTGCTGGCCAGCCAGAAAAAGCCCTTGGAGCGCAGCAGTTTTCCATTCACCCAAGGCCGGTCGATAAAGTCGAAAAACCGCTGCGGGTGGAACGGGCGGCGGGCGCGATAGGCGGTGGAGGCGATGCCGTACTCTTCGGTTTCCGGCAGGTGTTCGCCACGCAGTTCCTGCAACCAGCCCGGCGCCTGGGAAGCACGCTCGAAGTCGAAACGGCCGGTGTTGAGGATCTTCGCCAACGGCACTTCGCCCATGACCATCGGGATGATTTCAGCCTGGGAGTTCAAGCGCTCCAGGATCGCCATCAACTCCTCGCGCTCACTGCTGCTGATCAGGTCGATCTTGCTGATGAGGATCACATCCGCAAATTCGATCTGCTCGATCAGCAGGTCGGTGATCGAGCGCTCGTCCTCTTCACCGAGGGTTTCGCCCCGGGACGCCAGGCTTTCGGCAGCCTGGTAGTCGAGCAGGAAGTTCATGCCGTCGACCACGGTGACCATGGTGTCGAGCCGGGCAATGTCCGCCAGGCTTTGGCCTTCTTCATCGCGGAAGGTGAAGGTTTCGGCCACTGGCAGCGGCTCGGAGATACCGGTGGACTCGATCAACAGGTAATCGAACCGACCTTCCTTGGCGAGCTTTCCGACTTCTTCCAGCAAGTCTTCGCGCAAGGTGCAGCAGATGCAGCCGTTGCTCATCTCCACCAGTTTTTCTTCGGCGCGATTGAGGGTGACGTCGCGCTGGACCTCACTGCCATCGATGTTGATTTCGCTCATGTCGTTGACGATCACCGCCACCCGCAGGTTTTCGCGGTTGCGCAGGACGTAGTTGAGCAGCGTGCTTTTGCCGGCGCCGAGAAATCCGGACAGCACAGTAACGGGGAGACGATTGGGCATCAGGTATTCCTCATCAGGGTTGGCCGGTCAAATCGCCCGTTGATGGCGTTCGCGCAGCTCTTCACGTTCTTTGGCTTCGATACACAGGGTGGCCGTGGGGCGCAGCAGCAGGCGCTTGAGGCCGATGGGTTCGCAGGTTTCACGGCACCAGCCGTATTCACCGCGGGCCAGGCGTTCCAGGGCTTCGTCGATCTTGTCCAACAGCTTTTTTTCGCGCTCCAGCAGGCGCAGTTGCCATTGGCGCTGTTCTTCTGCGCTGCCGACATCGGCGGGATCGCTGTTGGGCTCCTGTTCGCGCAGCACCATGAATTCAGCGTCGATACGCGCTTGCAGCTCGTTGCGCTGGGCCAGCAGCAGCTCGCGGAAGAAACCTTGCTGGGCTTCATTCATGTAGTCGGCGCAGGGTTGGTCGAGAAGGTCTTGTTCGGTCATCGGAGGTGGTTCACGGGTCAGGCTGTTTTTTAATGTTATAGTATAACAATACAAATAAGCCAATCCCCCTTGCTCGTGACGACGAAGGGCGCAATGCTGGCAGCCGAATAACGCCCCGAGAGCCTCTATGAAATACCTGCTGTGTGCTGTGTTGCTGATGCTGGCGAGCCTGGCCAACGCCCAGGTGCCCAGCCTGCTGGCCAACTGCACCCGCAGCGCCAACCTGCTGGCGTGCGTCGACGCCCAGGGCAATGCCTACAGCGTCGCGACGGCAGGCAGCACTACGTATTTGCGGGGCTTTGAAGTGATCGGAAAACGCTATTGGGCACAGACCAGCAGCCGCTACGGGCAACTGACGTTCTTTACCGGGTTGGCTTCCGATGGTGAGGCGTGGGTGGGCTACACGCGGCGAGTGGGCTGGACCACCCTCAACCGGTTTTCCAGTTCCGGTGGTGCCAGCGCCAAGTTCACCTGTAGTCGAATCACCGGCTGTTAGACCTGGCCGGTTTTCTGTTCCTGAACCCAGGCCATGTAGCTGTTCATCGGCGGGTTCTTCTGGAAGTAATTTTTCAACCCTTCAAATAAACCGTCTGCCACCGCCTGTTGATGGCGCGCGGTGACCAGTCGCTGGGCGTCCTGGGTGTTGGAGATAAACCCGGTTTCCACCAGGATCGACGGCACGTCCGGCGACTTGAGCACCGCAAAGCCGGCCTGTTCCACGCGTTTTTGATGCAGCGTGGTGATGCTTTGCAGGCTGCCCAGTACCGAGCTGCCCAGTTGCAGGCTGGAGGCGATGGTGGCGTTCATCGACATGTCGAGAATCACCCCGGCGAGCATCGGGTCCTTGTCCTTGAGATTGAGCAAGGTGGTGGCGCCCAAGAGGTCGGCGCCGTTTTCCCGCTGCGCCATGAACCGTGCGGTGGCGGAGGTGGCGCCGCCTTCAGACAGCGCATAGACAGAGGCGCCGGACGCCGTAAGCCGTGGCGCGGCATCGGCGTGTACCGAGATAAACATGTCGGCTTTGTGCTGACGGGCGATGTCCACACGTTTACGCAGCGGCACGAAGAAGTCGTCGTTGCGCACCAGCTTCACATCGAAGCCCTTCTCGCGCTTCAGACGCTTGGCCAGCAACTGGGCGATGGACAGCACCACGTCTTTTTCGCGCTGGCCCTTTGAGCCAATCGCGCCGGGATCCTTGCCGCCGTGCCCAGGGTCGACCACCACGATGATGTCGCGTTTCGGATGAGCCCTGTCCACCGGCGCCGGCACGGGTGCAGCCAACGCGGCCGGTGCCGCAGCGATTTGCATAGGTGCATGAGTGGCACTGGTCAGGTCCAGCACGAGGCGGTGGCCCTGGCCATCCTGTGGCGGCAGGAGAAAGCTGTTGAGCTGCATCGGCGCCTTCAAATCCAGCACGATCCGCGTATCGCCCTGCCCGAAATGCCCCGAGCGAATCGAGGTAATGCCGCTGTTGGTCAGGGCCAGTTGGCTGAAATCACCGGTCAGCTTCGCGCCGCTCAAATCGATGATCAACCGCTCCGGCGCGGTCAGGGTGAAGGTCTTGTATTGCACCGGGCCGCTGAGGTCCAGCACCAGCCGCAGCTTGTTATCCGACCGCCACAGCCGTGCATTGCGGATCTGCGCGGCAGACACGCCCAAGGGCAAGGTGAACACCGCACTGGCCAGCAGCAGGTTGAGGAGTTGACGTCTGTGCATGACTTACACCGCAAATAAAGGAGCTTCCGTACTCGACATGACTGAATAAAAGACAGAACAGAAAAACTTTCGTCGTTTCAATTGTAATAATATAACATGTCTTTTTATTTCCAACGATGGACCTGCTCATGAACGCGCTGACTCTGCCCGATATCGCCGCGCAGGCTTCACGCCAAGCCTTGCCGCTCGATTGGGTGGGCATGTGCGGCATTGCCCTGCCCATTCTGATCGACGGCCAAAGCCTTAGCGCCACGGCTGATGCCGGCGTCAGCCTGGACGACGGCGAGGCCCGTGGCATTCATATGTCTAGGCTTTACCTGGCGCTGGAAATGCTTGAACAGCAACCGCTTTCGCCAGCACTGCTGCGCAGTGTATTGCAACGTTTTCTCGACAGTCATGAAGGTTTATCCACAAATGCCTACCTGCGAATTCATGCAGGTCTGTTGCTGAAACGTCCGGCGCTGGTCAGCCCGTTGGCCGGCTGGAAAAGCTATCCGGTGAGCATCGAGGCGCGCCTGGAAAACCAGATGTTCCACGTGGAACTAAAAATTGACGTTACTTACTCTTCAACCTGCCCTTGCTCCGCTGCCCTCGCCAGGCAATTGATTCAGCAGCAATTTATCGAGGACTTTGCCGGCACACCGCTGCAGCACGAAGACGTACTGACCTGGCTCGGCAGCGCAAACGGCATCGTCGCCACGCCCCACAGCCAGCGCAGCAGCGCGCTGTTGCAGGTCCGGCTTCAAGGCGATCAGCCAACACTGCCGCTGACCCAGTTGATCGACGAAACCGAAGCCGCCCTCGGCACTGCCGTGCAAACCGCCGTAAAGCGTGCAGACGAACAAGCCTTCGCCCTGGCCAACGGGCAGAACCTGATGTTCTGCGAAGACGCCGCCCGCCGCCTGAACCTCGCCTTGAAACGCTCGGATGCGGTCAATGCCTTCCACTTGAGAGTGATCCACGCCGAAAGCCTTCACGCGCACGATGCCGTGGCCGAAAGCCGCTGGACGAGACCTTCCGAATGATCACCTGCACCGCTTTGCGCTGGGGCGCCCCCGGCCAACCACTGACCCCCGCCGTGGATTTCACCCTGGAAAAAGGCAGCCTTACCGGCATCATCGGCGCCAACGGCACCGGCAAAAGCAGCCTGCTGAAAGTTATCGCCGGATTGCAGAAGCCACTGGCGGGGAAAGTGACGATCGATGTTCCACGCCGAGGTGGCCTGTCGTTTTTGCCCCAGCAACAGAACCTCGACCGCCAGTTTCCTATCAGCCTTGAAGAATTGGTGGCCGCCGGTTTTTGGGGCAGCAGGCAAACCCCGCAACAACGTACCGAACGCCTGAGCGCCGTGCTCGAAGACTGGTGCCTCAGCGGCCTGGAGCATCGGCCGTTGATGGCCTTGTCGGGCGGCGAACTGCAACGCGCCCTGCTCGCCCGCATGAGCCTGGCCGAGTCGCCGATATTGCTGCTGGACGAACCCCACGCCGCCCTCGACGAAGACGGCCAGGCGCTGTGCTGGAAACACATCCACGCCTGGCACGACGCAGGCCGCACGGTGGTCGTGGTGTGCCATGACCTCGGCTCCGTACGCCAACACACCCAGCAAGTGGTGCAGATCAAAAGCAGTGGCTGCGTGTTCGGCTCCAGCAAAGAACTGATCCGCCCGCAGCCGCAAATGCAGGTGGCCTGATGCACTTCGCCGCCCACCTGTGGATGCCGTTTCTCGATTTCGTTTTCATGCGCCGCGCGCTCGTCGGCGGTCTGGTATTGGCATGCAGCACCGCGCCGCTCGGGGTGTTCCTGATCCTGCGCCGCATGAGCCTGATCGGTGACGCGGTGTCCCACGGCATCCTGCCCGGCGCCGCACTGGGCTTCTGGTTTGCCGGCCTGAGTTTGCCCGCGCTGACCATCGGCGGCCTGGGCGCCGGCCTGAGCATGGCCGGCCTCGCCGCCTGGATTACCCGTCGCACCGGGCTGAAGGAAGACGCCAGCCTCGCCGCCATCTACCCGATCTCCCTGGCCAGCGGCGTGCTGATCCTCGGCCTCGCCGGAAAACGCCTGGACCTGCTGCACCTGCTGTTCGGCTCGGCCCTGGCGGTAGACGGCCCGACCCTCACCGGCATGCTGTGGGTCTCGGGCTTCAGCCTGGTCGCCATGGTGGTGATCTACAAACCGCTGCTGCTGGACACCCTCGACCCGCTGTTCCTGCAAACCGTCAGCCGCCTCGGCCCGCTGGCCCACGGCCTGTTCCTGACGCTGGTGGTGCTGAACCTGGTGATCGGTTTCCAGGCCATCGGCGCGTTGATGGTGGTCGGCCTGATGATGTTGCCGGCGATTGCTTCACGTTTCTGGAGCCGGCGCCTGCCGGTGTTGATCGCCATATCAGCGGTGCTGGGATGCCTGTCGGTCTGGCTTGGCTTGTTGCTGTCGTTCTACTACTCGCTGCCCAGCGGCCCGGCAATTGTGCTGGTGGCTGGCGGCTGGTACCTGCTGTCCGTGGTCTTCGGTCCGGTGCACGGCTTGCTGCGCCGCCCGCCTTTGCTTACATCCCAATGAGGTGTTTCCCGATGCGCGCTCTACTCGTGCTGTTCAGTGTGTTGCTGCCGCTGTCGTTCGCGACGGCCCAGGCTGCCGACAAGCTTCAGGTGGTTACCAGCTTCAGTATTCTTGACGACATGACCCACCAGGTCGGTGGCGATCATATCCAGATCAGCAACATGGTCGGCCCCGACGCCGACGCCCACACCTACGAACCAACACCGGACGATGCCAAGGCCCTGCTCAAGGCCAAGGTGATCATCAAGAACGGCCTGGGCTTCGAGCCGTGGCTGGATCGCCTGGTCACCAGCACCGAGACCAAGGCCACTGTGGTCACTGCGAGTAAAGGCGTGCTCTCCCACACCATGGAAGAAGACGGCGAAACCATCCCCGACCCGCACGCCTGGCACAACCTGGCCAACACCGTTATCTACGTGAACAACATCACCAAGGCGCTGATCGCTGCCGACCCGGCCAACAAGGCCGACTACGAGCACAACAGCCAGGTGTACCTGAAAGAAATCTACCGCCTGCTGGCTGAAGCCAAGGCCAAGTTCGGCGCGCTGCCACCGGGTAACCGTCGCATCGTCACCTCTCATGACGCCTTCGGCTACCTGGGCCAGGCCTACGGTATCGAGTTCCTGTCGCCTCAAGGCCTGTCCACCGAACGTGAACCGTCGGCCGCCGAAGTCGCCACGCTGATCACCCAGATCCGCAAGGACAAGGTCAAGGCCGTGTTCATGGAAAACATCAAGGACTCGCGTCTGCTCCAGCAGATTGCTGATGAGAGCGGCGCGCAGATCGGCGGCACGCTGTACTCGGACGCCCTGGCTGCAGAAGGTCCGGCCAGCACCTTTACCGGCCTGTTCGAATACAACCTCAACACCCTGTGCGCGGCCCTGAGCAAGCCATGAGCCTGAGCATGCTTGACCTGGAAGAGGCTGCCATCGGCAGCCGCTTTCCACTCGATAGCGTGCTCGACGCCCTGCCGTGGAACAGCGATGGCCTGATCGCCGCCATCGCCCAGCAACACGGCAGCGGCGAAGTGTTGATGCTGGCCTGGATGAACCGCCAGGCCCTCGACGAAACCCTGGCCACCAGGCACGTCTGCTACTGGTCCCGCTCGCGCCAGCAACTGTGGCGCAAGGGCGAAACCTCGGGCCACTGGCAACTGCTGGTGGAGGCCCGCCTGGATTGCGACGGCGACGCGGTATTGCTGATCGTCGACCAGCAAGGCCCGGCCTGCCACACCGGCCGGCCCACCTGCTTCTACAACGCCATCGACGGCCATCACGTAAACATCATCACCGCGCCTCTCAAGGAACCTGACCCATGATCCGCAAGAACCCTTCCGGCGATCTGCCCGTGATTGCCGAATCGGCCTACGTCGACAAAACCGCAATCATCTGCGGCAAGGTGATCATCGGCGAAAACGTATTTGTCGGCCCTTACGCGGTGATCCGCGCCGACGAAGTCGACGCCAACGGTGACATGGACCCGATCACCATCGGTGCCAATTCGAATATCCAGGACGGCGTGGTGATCCACTCCAAATCCGGCGCCGCCGTAACCATCGGCGAGTTCACCTCCATCGCCCACCGCTCCATCGTCCACGGGCCCTGCACCGTTGGTGACCGTGTGTTCATCGGCTTCAACAGCGTGCTGTTCAATTGCGTCGTCGGCGATGGCTGCGTGGTGCGGCACAACTCTGTAGTCGACGGCCGCGATTTGCCCGACGCGTTCTACGTGCCCTCCACCACCCGCATCGGCCCCAACACCGACCTGTCCCAGTTCCCGCCGGTGAGTGTCAGCGCTTCGGAGTTTTCCGAAGACGTGGCACGCACCAACGTCGACCTGGTACTGGGTTACAAAGCCCTGCAAAACGAGTTCTGACCATGAGCCGCCTGCTGATCCGCAACGCCCGCCTGGTGAACGAAGGCGAGGAATTCGAGGCTGACCTGCTGGTCGCCAATGGCCGTATCGAGAAGATCGCCGGCAGCATCGACAACGCCAACGCCACCGTGGAAATCGACGCCCAAGGCCAGTGGCTGCTGCCGGGAATGATCGACGACCAGGTGCACTTCCGAGAGCCCGGCGCGCCGGACAAAGGCAGCTTCTACAGCGAGTCCCGTGCGGCGGTGGCCGGTGGCATCACCAGTTTCATGGACATGCCCAACACCAACCCGGCGACCCTGAACCTGGATGCCCTGGCCGACAAAAAGCGCCGCGCGGCGCTGCATTCGGTGGCCAACTATGGTTTTCACTTCGGAGTGAGTAACGACAACCTCGACACCGTCGCCGCGCTGGACCCGCGGGAAGTCGCCGGGGTCAAAGTGTTCATGGGTGCGTCTACCGGCAATATGCTGGTGGATGATCCGAAGATCCTCGAGCGTCTGTTCGCCGAGGTGCCGACCATTCTCCTGGCCCACTGCGAGCACACCCCCAGCATCCTGGCCCGCGAGCAAAGGATGCGCGAGCGTTTCGGTGAGCACATTCCTGCCGTGGCACACCCGCTGATCCGCGATGCCGAGGCCTGCTATCGCTCCTCGTCCCTGGCGGTGGAACTGGCCAAGCGGCACGGCACGCGCCTGCATGTGTTGCACATCACCAGCGCCCGGGAATTGGTGCTGTTCGAAGATAAACCCCTGGCGCAAAAACGCATCACGGCGGAGGTCTGCCTGCATCACCTCTTGTTCGATGACCGCGACTACGCCCGCCTCGGCCACCAGATCAAATGCAACCCGGCGATCAAGACACGCGCCGACCGCAACGCCCTGCGCCTGGCATTGTTGAGTGATCGTCTGGATGTAATTGGCAGTGACCATGCGCCGCACACCTGGGCGCAAAAACAGCTGCCGTACCGCGAAGCGCCGTCAGGCTTGCCGCTGGTGCAACACGCCCTGCCGGCGCTGCTGGAATTGGTCGCCGACGGCCTGCTGCCGCTGACCACGCTGGTGGCGAAAACCAGCCATCGGGTCGCGGACCTGTTTGCGATCCCCGACCGTGGCTACCTGCGCGAAGGCTATTGGGCCGACCTGGTGCTGATCCAACCCGAGCCTCACGGCAAACCCGTCAGCAGCCAGCCGATCCTGGCCCGTTGCGGCTGGACGCCCTTTGCGGGGCGCAGCTTCCGGCACAGCGTCAGCACCACGCTTGTGTCCGGCCACCTGGCCTGGCACGACGGGCGCGTGCACGACAGTTGCCAGGGGTTGCCGCTGCATTTCCAGCGTTGAAGAGACTCTGTACCTGGCAATCCAATCAAATGTGGGAGCGGGCTTGCTCGCGAATGCGGTGGGTCAGCCAATACACCTGTGACTGATTCACCGCATTCGCGAGCAAGCCCGCTCCCACATTTTGATCGGGGTATGTCTTAGGTTAAGCGCGGGGTTTGACCGTACCGCAGTTGCTGCCCAACCACTGCGCGTGGGTGTCCAGGCTGCCCTTCTGCTGTACGCCGGTGGCGTTGAAGGTACCGTTAACCGTAGTGGTGAATTCCTGCTGGCTCTGGAACGTCGCCACGCCAGTGCCCTGGGCTTTCGGGCAGCTGAAACGGAATTTCCATTGGTTGCCGGTCTTGTCCGTCACTTCCTGCTTGCAACCCGATTGCGGGTCGGTCAGCGGGATGGAATCGGACGCCACCTGGGCCGGGGTCAGGCACACCTGTACGCCTTTGCCGGCCATGGTGATGCCTTGCTTCTCAAGCATCGCGCGTTGTTCCGGGGTCATCTGTTGCTTGAGCTGACCGAGGATCAGCGACAAGTCCGGCAGGTCCTGGTTATCGACCTTCATGTTGCTGGTGGTCAACTCCCACAAGCCCGGCGCCAACATCTGCGCTTGCGCCGCCACAGGCAGCGTCAAACCAACAACCATGGCCAAACCAAGCAGACGAGCATTCATCGGGTAACTCCTGGGCAATTGTCGGCGTTAGACGCCGCAAAAGCGCCAGTGTTGCACAGCAAATAAAATAGCGACATTCGTGGCCGAACATGGTCTGTTAGGCACTTGTTCGTCAGGAGTACCGTTGTCCATGGATTTCTTTGGCCCGCACCTGCTCGCCTATTTCATTGCCACCCTGCATTTTCTGGGCACCCTCGCCGCCATCCATGCGGTGCTGACCGTCAGGACCGCCCAAGGCTCGATTGCCTGGGCATTGTCGCTGATGTTCATCCCCTACCTGACGCTGATTCCCTACCTGATCTTTGGCCGGAGCACTTTCGACGCCTACATTCAGGCGCGGCGCCAGGCCAACCAGGAAATGCACAAGGCGATCACCGAGCTGAACTGGCGCCCATGGGTTGAAGAGGCATTGGCCGCGCGCAACTCCCAGGCCTACGCTTCGCTACGGGCCATGCCCAAGCTGGGGCGCATGCCGTGCCTGGCGAATAATCAGGTGCGTTTGCTGATCAATGGCGAGGCTACGTTCAGCGCGATTTTCGAGGCGATTCGCTCGGCAAAGACCGCCGTGCTGTTCCAGTTCTTCATCATTCATGACGACGAACTTGGCCGCCAACTGCACACCTTGCTCAAGGAAAAAGCCGCCGAAGGCGTAGCCATTTTCGTGCTGTACGACCGTATCGGCAGCCATGCCCTGCCCCATCGTTATGTGCAGTCGCTACGAGACGCCGGGGTGCAGGTCAAGGCCTTCGCCACACGCAGCGGCTGGCTCAATCGCTTCCAGGTCAACTTCCGCAACCACCGCAAGATCGTGGTGGTGGATGGCATTACCGGGTTCGTCGGCGGGCATAACGTCGGCGATGAGTACCTGGGCAAGAAACCGCCGCTGGCGCCATGGCGTGACACCCATGTGCAAGTCAGCGGCCCGGTAGTAGCGTGCTTGCAGGAGTCGTTTGCCGAGGACTGGTTCTGGGCCTCGCGTGAGCTGCCGCCGTTGCTGCTGCCGGATACCTACCCGGACGACGGCGTACTCTGCCAGTTGCTGGCCAGCGGCCCGGCGGATCCCTACGAAACCTGCTCGCTGTTTTTCGTCGAGGCCATTCATGCGGCGACCGAGCGGGTGTGGATCACCAGCCCGTATTTCATTCCCGATGAGGCGGTGTTTGCGGCTTTGAGGTTGGCGGTATTGCGCGGTGTCGACGTGCGCCTGCTGCTGCCGTCACGGCCGGATCACCGCATCGTCTACGCCGCTTCCAGCCTGTATGCGATCGAAGCCGTGCGCGCCGGGGTGCGGGTATTTCGCTATACGCCAGGGTTCCTGCATCAGAAAGTGGTGTTGGTCGACCGTGAAATCAGCGCCATCGGCAGTGCGAACCTGGATAACCGCTCGTTCCGGCTGAATTTCGAAGTGATGTTGCTGACGGTAGATGACACTTTCGCCAGCCAGGTGGAGCACATGCTGCTGGAAGACTTCGCCCTGGCCCATGAAATCAGCCAGGAAGAAAACCGCCAGACCCACCGCCTGCAACAACTGGGCATGCGGATCGCGCGGCTGATTTCTCCAATTTTGTAAGGCTTGCACCGAATCCAATGTGGGAGCGGGCTTGCTCGCGAAAGCGGAGTGTCAGTCACTGAATGTGTTTCTGATACAACGCCTTCGCGAGCAAGCCCGCTCCCACATTCAGATCACCGGTAACATTGCTTACTGGTACAGGTCATCCCGCGTCCACGGCAGCTCATGGCTACCATCGGCATGGGGTTTCACCGCCAGAATCTGATGCAGGTTGATCCAGCCCCGGGCAAACGCATACGCACAGCCGGCCAGGTACAGGCGCCAAATGCGCAAGGCTTGTTCCGGCACCATCTTGCCTGCCGCTTCCAGGTTGTCTTCGAGGCGCTCGCTCCAGTGATCCAGCGTGCGCGCGTAATGCAGGCGCAGGCTTTCGACGTCGACGACTTCCAGGCCCACGTCGCTGATCTCGGCGGTCATCATCGACAGATGCGGCAACTCGCCGTTGGGGAACACATAACGCTCGATAAAATCCCCGGCGCCACGGCCTACGGGCCGGCCATCAATGTGCTTGGCGGTAATCCCGTGGTTCATCACCAGGCCGCCCTCACGCACCGCGCCGTAGAGAATCTTGCAGTACTCAGCCAGGTTGGCGTGGCCAACGTGTTCAAACATCCCCACGCTCACCACCTTGTCGAACCGGCCATCCTGGGGCAAGTCGCGGTAGTCGAGCAGCGTCAGCTCTACCTGGTCTTCCAGGCCTTCGGCCTTCACCCGCTCCCGGGCCAGCGCCAGCTGTTCCTTGCTCAGGGTGATACCAAACACCTTGACCCCGAATTCCCGCGCGGCATACCGCGCCAGCCCACCCCAACCGCAGCCCACGTCGAGCAAATACTCCCCCGGCTGCAGCCGCAATTTGCGGCACAGGTGGCGGAATTTGTCTTGTTGGGCTTGATCAAGGGATTCGCTGCCGGTTTCGAAATACCCGCAGGAATAGGCCATGTCGCGGTCCAGCCACAGCTGGTAGAACTCGTTGGACAGGTCGTAATGGTAGGAAATAGCAGCTGCGTCGGTGGCCTTGTCGTGGATCGAGCGCACCGGACGACTCCCCTCGTCGTCATCAACCAGGGCATGACTCAACTCGTCAACGACCCTGATCACTTCGGAAATGGAGCCTTCCAGCTCCAGTTTGCCCTCGACGAAAGCTTCGCCCAGTGAATCGAGCGTCGGATGGCTGAGCTTTGAAACCATCATGGGGTCCTTGACCACAATGGTGACGCTGGGATCCGGGCCCAGGTTGAATTCATGGCCGTCCCAGAGTCGAAGACGCAGCGGTAGCTTGAGATTCTGTAAGGCCGGTGGAAGTTGCGCGAGCATGAGTAGTCCCCCCTTGTTTCAGACGTCTGAAATGAGGGTAGACCATCCACGGAAAAATTAGCAGGCTATCGAAACAATAGCGCTTTTCTATGGTGCCCGCCGCTGGAGCAAACCCTCCTGGACCCACTGTTTCAGCCAGGTAACCGCTTGCAATGGCGCGCCCTCCTGGTAAGTGACTGCCAACTCGGCACACAGTTCGGAAAAACTCCAACCGTTGGCGACCATGCCTGTCAGCGCGCAGGCTTGCGCAGGTTCAACGCTGCGGTATTGGCAGACATTCTGATGGCGCCAGACCAGGCACACCTGCGCCAATGGCAGGGCTTCGCTGCCGGGAAAGTCCCACTCGCCCTTGCTCGCACGCCAGATGCCCAGGCTGTTGAAATCACACAGCACCTGCTGCACCGAGGGCACGAACTGCACCTGCAACCCTGGCCAGTCTTCGGGCGGCAGCGTTGCCATGTCTTGCAGGGTCAACGGCTCGCCCTGCGGTGCATCAAAGGCCAGGGTGAATGCCCATTCGAGCCGCGCCAGCTCGGCAGGCGCCAAACCTTGCTCGCCATAATGTTCAACGATAAACCCGGGGAACCGCTCGCCAAACCAGCGCAGGCTGTAATGGGCCGAGGGATAACGGCATATATAGGCCGAACCCAACGCTGCAAACTCCTCGTCCCCCAGCCAATACCAGACGGCGCTGAAGTCATCGCGCAGCACCTCCTGCAATCGGGCGTGATAGGCGTTGTGGTAAATCGCCAGGCCCGTCTCGACATCCAGGGTCGGGCCGCCGATCAAGGTGGCGCTGAAGCTGTTGCTGGCAGTGGAAGACTCGGCCAGCAAATGCCGCTCAAAGGCCAATTGCCAATCGATCAGGCGCATAACGCTCTCCTGTCCAGCGCGCTCGCGCCCAGTTCACGGGCCTTGTTCAACTCGTCGAGCAGCTCCTGGACAGGCGGGAAATGGTCATCGCGTTCGAGCAAGGTCGAGACTGGCCCAAGGTGCTCCAGGGTCCGCTGGTACAGCGCCCACACCGGATCGCATACCGGATGGTCATGGGTGTCGATCACGTAGTCGCCGTAATCCATATGCCCGGCCAGGTGCAGTTGGCGGATGCTTTCGGGCGGCAGGTTGCGGATAAATTCCCAGGCGTCGAAGCCGTGATTGCGCGAGCTGACGTAGACGTTATTCACGTCCAGCAGCAACTGGCAGCCGGTGAGATGGGTCAGGGCGTTGAGAAATTCCCACTCGGTAAACTCATCCGCCTTGGAACGCACGTAGCTGGAGACGTTTTCCAGCACGAACGGACGCTGCAACACATCCTGCACCTGCCGCACGCGAGCGGCGACGTGGTACAGGCTTTCTTCGGTGTAGGGCAGCGGCAGCAAGTCATGCAACTGGTGCGCGTTGCCACGGCTCCAGCACAGGTGATCGGAAATCCACGCCGGCCGGATGCGCTCGGAGAGCTGCTTGAGTTGTTTCAGGTAATCGGTATCGAGGGCATGGGGCCCGCCGATAGACAGGGACACGCCATGCATCACCAGGGGATAACGCTCGGCTATCGCATCCAGGTAGTACAAGGCCTTGCCGCCCTGCACCAGATAATTCTCGGAGATCACTTCGAACCAATCCACGGCCGGCGATTGTTCAAGGATCTGCTGGTAGTACTCGCTGCGTAAACCCAGGCCGTAACCCAGACTCGGAAGGGAAGCGGACATAAAAACACTCCTGGGGAAAGTGTCCGCAGCGGCGGGGGGCCCGCTGCGGTTGCACTCGGTTGTCGGTTACTCGCCGACTTTGCCGCCTTTCTGGTCGCACATCGCCTTGCTCATCGACAGGAAGCCCTGGCCTTTGCAAGAACCCATGCCTTTGCAGGCGTGGTCTTTGGTTTTGCAGTCGTTCTGGCCTTTGCAGGCGTTGACGCCATAGCAATGGACCTGGGCGTCTGCTGCCTGTACCTGGGTGGCAACACCGGCAAACATGCCAGCAGCGGCGATAGCGAGGGCGGCACCAGCAGCAGCGGATTTGATGTTCATTGTGTATTCCTCATGATCGGTAGTGGAGCCGGTCTGAACGGATTGTTCAGTCTCGACATAGCACTAGAGTGAGGTCCCCCCATGGCGTTACAGCGCGACTGAAAAATTTATTCCTCGAGTTTCAATAGCGGCTCCTGGAACCGCAACAGACGCCCCGCATTGCCCAGCACCAGCAGCGTACTGAGGTTGTGCAGCACCGCCGCAATCATCGCGCCCGCCGCGCCCAGCCAGCCAAATGCGGCGAACACCACGATCGCCAGCGTCCAGCCCAGACCGATGATCACGTTAACCTGCAACGTGTGCCGGCACTGGCGACTCAAGCGCACACAGGTGCCCAGGCGCCGCAGGTCGCTGCCGATCAGCACCACGTCCGCCGATGCCAGCGCGATATCCGCCCCGCCCGCGCCCATCGCCACACCGACCACACCCGCCTTGAGCGCCAGGGAATCGTTGATCCCGTCGCCCACCACCATCGGCCGGAAACCGCTGCCGATTTCCCCCAGCACGCGGTTGAGTTTGTCCTCTGGCAAAGCCTGGGCTTCGACGTCGCTGATGCCCACTTCCAACGCCAGGCTGTCGGCCACGCTCTGGCGGTCGCCGGTCAGCAGCAGTTGGCGACCCAGGCCCAATTCACGCAGCTCTTTCATCGCTTGGCGCGCTTCAGGTTTCACGCTGTCCGCCAGCAACAGCCAGGCAAGGAATTGCCCGTTCAACGCAAGCCCGGCAATCGGGCCGTCGTGATTGGGGACCGCCGTGGTCGCGATGCCCAGTTGTTCAAACAATTCCGGCCGACCGAGGGCGGCTTCGCCCTGCCCGGTCTGCGCGACCACACCGAGGCCTTGGCGCTCGCGAATATCCGACAACACCAGCATCTGCTCTTGAGTCGCCAGCCCCGCCAATGCCCGGCTGACCGGGTGGCTGCTGGCCGAACCGAGGCTGGCCGCCAGGTTGAGCAGCACTTGCCGATCCGGCTCGCGGGTGTCGATGGACTGCAAACGCAGGGTGCCAAACGTCAGGGTGCCGGTCTTGTCGACCACCAGGGACGTCAGGTCCGCCAGCTCTTCGAGAAACGCCGAGCTGCGAATCAGAATGCCGTGACGCGCCGCCACCGCAATGCCCGCAATCGCCGTGGCCGGAGCCGACAACACCAAAGCACACGGGCACGCCGCCACCAGCACCGCGAGCATCGCCTGGGCGTCGTTGGTGACAAACCAGGTGACCGCCGCCAGCAACAACACCAGCACCATGTAGCTGCCGGCGTAGCGCTCCAGCAATCGGGTGATCGGCGGCTTGGAACGTTCGGCGCTCTGCATCAGGGCGATGACTTTGCCCAGGGTCGACTCATTGCCGGTGCGGGTCACTTCCAGGCGCAGCAAACCGTCGAGGTTGATCGCGCCACCAAACACCTGCACGCCGACACTCGCTTCCAGCGGCACCGATTCACCGGTAATCGGCGCGGTGTCGAGGCTGGCCTGGCCCGACAGCACCACGCCGTCGGCGGGCACGCGGTCACCGGCACGCACTTCGACGATATCGCCGGTCTTCAGGATGCCGTTGTCCACTTCCAGGATCGTCCCGTCCGCCTGCACCAACCGTGCGTGGCTACGGGTCAGCTTGCCCAGGGCATGAATCGCTTCCTGGGAGCCGATGACGCTGCGCTCTTCCAGCACATGGCCGAAGATCATGATGATCGGCAGCAGCGCGGCGGTCAGCAGGTCACCGGTAGCCCAGGCGCCAAGCATGGCCAGGGCGATCAGTTGGTCGGTGATGCCATGCAAACTTGGATACCGCAGGCTGTACCAGGCCGAGCGCATCACGGGCACGGCCACCAGCAACGAGGCGACGCCCAGCAGCAATTGGCTCACGCCGGTCTGGTCCGGCGCCAGCCAGCGCCATACCAGGCCCAGGCTGAGCAGGCCCAGGGCGAGCATCGCCAGGGTCAGTTGCCGGGCGGCGCTGCGTTGTTCGGCCGATGAGAGCATCGGGGCGGCGTGGGCGGTCATTGTTCGGCTCCCTGAATGATCAGGCGGGAATCGTCTTTAGGGTCAACCGTGGTCACGGAGCCGGCCTGCCCGAGAATCTTCGGCAGGCGTTCGCGGTACAGGCGCAGCAACAGGCCGGGGTCTTGGACCTGGGCCAGGCTGGCGACGGTAGCGGTTTGCGCCTGGGCGTTGGACAGCCGTTCGCTGGCCTGGGCGTGAGCCACTTGCACGGCGCGGTCGGCGTCCTGGTTAGCGGTCTGGGTAAGTTTTTCGGCGTCGGTGCGCGCATTGGCCACCGCCTTGTCGGCTTGCTGGCTGGCGGTCAGCACTGCGTTGAAGGCATTGACCGCCGGGCCCGGCAAGCTCGATTGCACGTCGACCCGGGTGACTTCGATGCCCAGGCCAAGGCCGGTGGACGCCAGGTCAGCCAGGCGTTGATTGATGCCGCGCACCAGGTCGCCACGCAGCCGTTCGCGGCGTTCGGCGGCCTGGTTGTCGGCGCCGATCAACTCGGGGCGCGCCACCAGAATCGTGTCCAGATCCCGCGCCGCAGTCAGCACCACAGCGCTGCGGGTGACCAGTCGATCCAGCGCCGGCAGCACGTGATCGCCCTGCAACACAAACGCGTAGGGCTCGGTGACCTTGTAGAAGACCCGCACATCCAGTTGCACCACGCCGGCATCGCCGGTCAGCAGGTAACCGGAGCCGGCCAGGGCATCGCTCAGCGGTGTGGCAAAACTGGCCACGCGATCGGCTTGGGTGGCCGCATCGGAACGCAGCAGGTTTTCCACCCGGCGCTCGATCACCCGGTCCGCGGCGGGCAACAGCACCACTTGCTCGAACGGACGCGGCCAGGCCAGCAGCAGCCCGGCATTCTGGATCCGGTCCAGCGCACCGAAGTGCAACACCACGGCGCGGTTCTGCGGGTCGATCTGGCGCACGTTGGAAAACGCCCACGCCAGCGCGGCCAATACCGTCACCGCATACAGCGCCAGGAACGTCAGCCGTCCAGCCTGGATCCACGGGCTGTCGAGGCTTTCCCGCTCACTCATGGCTGGACATCCTTCGGCCCATCCACCAGCGCGCGGAAAGGCGCGGCATCGGTTCGCAGGATGATCTTGGTGCCCGGCGTGACCACTGTGCCAAGGGTGTCGAGGGAACGCAGCAGGTTATACAGCTGCGGATTGCCGGCGTAGGCACGGCCATAAATCTGCGCGGCTTCGACCCGGGATTGCGCTTCGATGTCGGCGGCTTTCACCGTGGCGTCGGCCTGGACGATCCGCGCATCACGCTCGGCGGCCGAACGGATCTGCGCCGCTTCACGCTTGCCCACGGCGGTTCGTTCCGTGGCGATGGTCTCGCGCTCGGCGCGCATGCGGTCGACGGTGGCGGCGAGGGTCACCGAGGGCAAGGTCAGCCGTTCGACACCCACCTGCACCACACGCACGCCATAGGTGGTGAGCAATTGTTGATCAATCTGCTGGCGCAACTGCGCTTCAAAATCGGCAATGCGCACCTGGCTGGCATCGGTGTTCACCAGGTTGGCCAGGTCGAAACTGGCGGCGGTGGTTTCCAGCGCCGAGCCGACAAAGGTGCGAATCTGCCGCGCCGCTTCATCCGGCTGGTTCTGCACCGCGCGCATAAAGCGCTGCACATTGTCGGGGTCGCCCTGCACCTGCCAGGCCACGTAGGCTTGCACGATGATCCGCAGGCCATCGCGGGTGCCCACATCCTGCAAACCGCTGGAGGTGGTGCGCAGGCGCAGGTCCACCGGAATCGCCGCCTCGAACGGCGCCGGCCAGCGCCAGCCCAGGCCCGGCTCCAGCAATACCCGCGACGGGTTGCCGAAGCGGGTAATCACCGTGGCTTCACCGGAACGCACCTGCACCAGGCTCGCCGCGGCGACCGCGAACAGCACGAGCAATACCGCCCAGCCCATACGCCGCCAGGGGAACGGGCCGGCTTCGTGCTCATCGCCATGATGGTGATGATGGTGGCCGTGGTGGTGACCATGGCCTGCGTGATCGTGAGAATGAGCGCTCAACAGATGAACTCCTTATTGAACGGCTTTACGCGGCACCGCAGGGTCGGCCGGCAAGGTAAAGGAACGCAGATCGATGGTCGGTGCGCCACTGGCGCCCAGGCGATGATCAAGAATGAGTAATTTGGCGTGGGCCAGGCCCTGGCTCAGTTGGCTCAGGTACTGCTCCAGCACGAAGGCCTGGCCCGCTTGCTGATAGGCCTTTTGTTCGGCACTGAAGCGCAGATCCGCCGCCTGGGCGCCAGCACTGACTTCGTGAGCCGTGGCCTGGGCCTGGTCGCGGGCGGTGCTGGCTTGCAGCAACGCCTGGTTGGTCTGCTCACTGGCAGCGCCGCGCTCCCGGGAAATCAGCGCCTGGGCGCCGATCTGCGCAGCTTGCACCGCGTGGTAGGCATTCGCCGCACCGGAGGGCGGGTGAATGGCTTCCACCACGGTGGCGAGAATTTCCACGCCGCTGTCGAGTTTCTTCAGGTCCGCTTGCACCGCCTGGCCAATTTCATCGGCGAGGCTGTTGCGTTCCTCACCCAGCAATTCATCAAGGGTTCGCGAGGCAAACTCGTGCACCAGGATGCGGCTGGCGGTGCTGCGGATCAGCGTGGGCACATCGGCGCTGTTATAGGTGGCGGCGAGTGCGGCCTGGTCGGTCAAGCCGATGCGGTACACAAAGCGCACGTCCATATTGACGATCTGGAAGCTCTGTTTGTCGCCGCTGCTGCTGGCGATCACCTGGGATTTGTCATTCACATGGCTGGCGTCCCACAGGCGGTTGGCGATCAGCGGCGCCGGGCCCTCGGCCGGAGCGACGTCGGTGTTTGCCGCTTCGCCAACGCTGGTGGCCAGCTCATGGACCACGCCGTTTTCCACGTTCAGTACGCGACCCAGCGGCCACGGCAAACCGGCATGCAGGCCAGGCCCGAAGACCTCCACCGGCTTGCCAAAGCGTTCATAGATCCCACGGCTTTGCAGGGCGACTTCATGCACGCCGGTCAGCAACCAGCCTACGGCCAGCACCACCACCAGCACTGGCAGGAATGCCCGGCGCATATAGGTGAAGGCCCAGATCTGCCGCAGGTCGATGCCGAAACGGTTGTGCAGTTCGTGCTGCAAGGCGAGCAACGGTTGCGGCGGCCAGCGCAGCATCCCGGCGATAAAACTTTGCGCCATCAGGCGCGGTTCAAGCCGCTCCTGGCGCGGGCTGAACAGCGACAGCAGGCCTCTTAGTAGAAACTCCAGCGCCACCAGGGCCGGCAACAGGCCGATCAACACGGCCAGGCGCAGAGGCCATACGGACTCTTCACCGGCAAACAGCAGACAAATCGCACTGATCACCAGGCAGATAATCGCCACCCGGCTCAGTTGCGCCAGTTGCACCGCTTCCGGCCATTGGGCGGTGCTTTCCTGGGCCATGCGCCGTTCAAACACCAGCAAGCCGAATGCCAGTGCCAAGGCAATGGCGGCGCCCACACTGGCAGCCTGGCCCAGCGCCGCGGCGGGCAAGGTCAAGCTCCAGAATTCCAGAACGCTGAAGAATGCCAGCAACGACCAGCCGCACAGCCAGAACACCGGTGCGCCAATTTGCACCAGCAAGCCGTTACCGACGCGACCGAACTGGCGGTTTAGCCAGCCAGGTTCTTCTTGTGGCAGCGGCGGTTCGATCAGCCGTGCAGCCGGCTCCTCCAGCGCCATGGCCCGCCAATCCGCGACCCACCACGCCGATTGCAAGCCAGCCACCAGCACCAGCAACGCCGAGGCGCAGTTGATCAGCACCACCGGCCAGATCGACAGCGGGGCGAACAGCGCCACAAACAGCGCCAGCATCCAGCCGCCGACCGCCAGCACCGTCAGGCCAATGCCGGCCTGCCTTAACCGGCGGGCATGAAACAACCCCTGCTGAAAACGCGGCAGCCCTTCGATGGCCACGTCATCAGCGTCTAGATCCACTCGCATCCCCAAACGCCCACCCAGAAACAATTAGTTACTCTATAACCCGAAGCGTGAAATTTTTGTTTGGTTTCACACAGATAGTGACGAAAGCCCCAGAAACACGAGCCATCACTGGTTTCAGCGGTGATAAATCGGCACACTCCCCAGAGTTTTTCGCGGGCTTACGGACAAGGAAGCGTCACTCCCCATGATTTCGATCTATCAGCTTAAACCGCGTTTTCAGAACCTGCTGCGCCCGCTGGTGCAGCGCCTCTACGACAACGGCACCACCGCCAACCAGATCACCGTGCTGGCCGGGGTGGTTTCCCTGCTGGTGGGATTGCTGATTGCCGGCTTCGCACAACATGTGTGGCTGTTTGCGCTGATCCCGCTGTGGATGATCCTGCGCATGGCCCTCAATGCCATCGACGGCATGCTCGCCCGGGAATTCGGCCAGCAGTCGCGACTCGGCGCCTACCTCAATGAACTGTGCGACGTGATCGCCGACAGCGCACTGATCCTGCCGTTTGCGCTGATCCCCGAGGTCAGCCTGGCGCCGGTATTGCTGGTGACGCTGCTGGCGGTGTTCAGCGAATACGCCGGCGTGCTCGGGCCGATGGTCGGGGCCTCGCGGCGCTACGACGGCCCGATGGGCAAGAGCGATCGGGCATTTGTGCTCGGGGTGCTGGCCACCGGCGTAGCGCTGGGCTGGCTGGGTGCCGGTTGGGTCGAAGCGGTGATGTGGCTGGTCGCGGCGTTGCTGGCCTACACCCTGGTCAACCGCGTGCGCCAAGGCTTGAAAGAAGAAACGAACACCTCCCCTTCTGCATAAGGATTTTGCGATGCGTGAACAGCAAGAGCACACCTTCAGCACCCATGACGGGGTGGAGCTTTTCTACCGTCATTGGCCCGCCACCGCACCCGCGGGCTTTGCGCCGCGCAAGGCGATCTTGCTGTTCCATCGCGGCCACGAGCATTCCGGTCGTATCGCCCACCTGGTGGACGAGCTGAACCTGCCGGAGTTCGACTTCTTCGCCTGGGACGCCCGTGGCCACGGCCAATCCCCCGGCGCGCGCGGCGACAGCCCGAGCTTCGCCACCAGTGCGCGGGACGTGCAGACTTTCGTTGACCATATCGGCAGCGCCTACAACATCGAGGAAGAACACCTCGCAGTGATCGCCCAAAGCGTCGGCGCGGTGATCGCGGCCACCTGGGTGCACGACTACGCGCCGAAGATTCGCTCGCTGGTACTCGCCTCCCCCGCATTCAAGGTCAAACTCTACGTGCCCTTCGCCCGGCCGGGCCTGGCGTTGATGCGCAAGTTTCGCGGCAACTTTTTCGTCAACAGCTACGTCAAGGCCAAGTTCCTGAGCCATGACCCGGAGCGCGTGGCGTCCTACGACAGTGATCCGCTGATCACCAAAGCCATTTCCGTGAATGTGCTGCTGGGCCTGTACGAAGCGGCCGACAGGGTTGTAGCCGATGCCCAGGCAATTCAGGTACCGACCCAACTGCTGATCTCCGGCTCGGACTTTGTGGTGCACCGCAAACCCCAGCAGCAGTTTTTCGACCGCCTCGGCAGCTTGAAGAAAGAGCTGCACATACTCCCCGGCTTCTTCCACGACACCCTCGGTGAACGTGACCGCGCCGTGGCCTTGAGCAGCGCCCGGCGCTTTATCCTGCAGAACTTCGAACACCCGCTGGACCGCGCCTCCTTGCTGGATGCCGACAGGATTGGCCTGACCTGCGCCGAATCCGAGTCCCTCGCCGCGCCGTTGCCACGCAACTCCCTGCGCGACCTGTACTGGCGCATGACCCGCGCCAGCATGGGCCTGGGCAGCAAACTGTCGGATGGCGTGAAGCTCGGTTTCGACACCGGCTTCGACTCCGGCAGCACCCTGGACTACGTATACCGCAACAAACCCACCGGCAAAGGCGGGCTGGGGCGGATGATCGACACCAACTACCTGAACTCCATCGGCTGGCGCGGTATTCGTCAGCGCAAGTTGAACGTGGAAGAACTGCTGCGCCTGGCGATGGCCAAGCTGCGGGACGAGCAGCGGGAAGTGCGCATCGTCGACATCGCCGCCGGGCATGGTCGGTACATTCTGGAAGCCTTGCAGGGCGTTTCGCCGTTGCCGGAATCGATCCTGCTGCGGGACTACAGCGATATCAACGTGCGCGACGGTGGCGCGCTGATTCGTGAAAAAGGGCTGGGGGATATCGCCCAGTTCGTCAAAGGCGATGCGTTTGACCGGGCGGACCTGGCAGCGCTGCAGCCCAAGCCGACGCTGGCGGTGGTGTCCGGGCTGTATGAATTGTTCGCGGATAACGCGATGGTCGGTGGCTCGCTCGCCGGTTTGGCCGAAGCCGTGGAGCCCGGTGGTTATCTGGTGTACACCGGCCAACCGTGGCACCCGCAACTGGAACTGATCGCCCGCGCCCTCACCAGCCACCGCCAGGGCCAGGCCTGGGTAATGCGCCGGCGCAGCCAGGCGGAAATGGATCAACTGGTGGCAGCCGCCGGTTTCCGCAAGATCACCCAACGCGTGGATGAGTGGGGGATTTTCAGCGTGTCCCTGGCACAGCGAGTCTGACCCATGCGTGAACCGGGCCTGTTGAAACCGGCGGTGCTGTGGCTGCTGCTGTTGGCGCCGCTGTTTTTCAGCACCTACGGCTTTGCCACGTGGGTCACCAGCCAGCGCAGCGACGTGGGCACGATGGTGTTCGGCTGGGAAACCCATATCCCGTTCTGGGCCTGGACCATCGTGCCCTACTGGTCGATCGACCTGCTCTACGGTTTCTCCCTGCTACTCCCAAGCACCCGCCATGAACTGAAACAACATGCCTTGCGCCTGCTGACGGCCCAAGTGATTGCCGTCACCTGCTTCCTGATCTGGCCCTTGCGTTTCACCTTCGAAAGACCGGAGCTGGACGGCGTGTTTGGCTGGCTGTTTGCGGTACTCGCCGGGTTCGACAAGCCGTTCAACCAGGCGCCGTCATTGCACATCGCGCTGCTGGTGGTGCTGTGGATAATGTATCAGCGGCATAGCCAGGGCCTGTGGCGCTGGCTGGTGCATGGCTGGTTCGCGTTGATCGGCCTTTCGGTGCTGACCACTTATCAACATCACTTTATTGACTTACCCACAGGCGCCCTCGCCGGCTGGATGTGCGTGTGGCTGTGGCCGCTGGAACATCCGAGCCCGCTGCTGAATGCCCAGCTGACCAGGGACCGCCAGCGTTGGCGCCTGGGACTGCGCTATGGCTTCGGGTCGCTGGTGTGTTTGATCCTGGCGTTTTCCCTTGGCGGCGGCTGGTTGTGGCTGCTTTGGCCGGCGGTATCCCTTGGCTTGATGAAGGCGAATTACCTGGTACTGGGCGTTGCGGGATTTCAGAAACGCGCCGACGGACGACTCACTCCGGCGGCGCGCTGGTTGTTGGCGCCTTATCTGGTGGCCGCCTGGATCAATTCCCGCCTGTGGACACGTAGACATCCACAGCCCGATCAGGTTGTGGATAACGTTTGGCTGGGGCGAATTCCCACCAGCGGCGAGCTGGGATCATTCAAGGCGGTGGTCGATCTGTGCGCCGAATTGCCGATTAATCCACAGGGTCGCGCCTACTACAGCCTGCCAGTGCTCGACCTGACGGCGCCCACTGCAGCGCAATGCGTGGAAGCCGCCCAAGCGATAGAGCGGCTACGCTCAGCCGGACCCTTGCTGGTGTGCTGCGCCCTCGGTTACTCACGCAGCGCCAACGCCGTGGCTGCATGGCTGCTACATACCGGGCGCGCAGGCAATGTCGACGAGGCGGTGGCTATTATTCGTACAGCACGCCCACGTGTGGTCCTGCATTCCGCGCATCGTGAAGCCCTGGAGGGTTTAGCCCATGCCCGCTGATATGGAATTACAGGTCGTCGCCAGCCTGCTGCGGCGGGGCCGTTCCCTGGATCAGTTATCCACAGGCCTGACCTTGCTCGGCGTACTGTTCGGCCTCGCTCAACTGCTGATGGCCAGCATCACGCCGGTCTGCCTGATCCTCAGCCTGTGGATGATTGTGCTCGGGCTGCTGGAAAAATATTGGGCGCTGCGGGTGGCCTTCGACGCCGACCTGTTCGCCCTGCTCGCCCGCGACACCGACCGCACGCCCGACTTCGACCAGGCCATGCAAACCCTTGGCCTGCAATCCGCCAAACGCGCAGGCCGCCCCTGGACCGAGCGCCGTCGCGGCGCCCTGAAACTGTTGCGCAAGCAAGCCTACCTGCTGGCGGCGCAAGTGCTGCTGACCGTGGCCGTCATCCTGGCCAGCCCCTGGCTGCCCTTCGCCGGATAAGGAATCCCCATGTTCGAACCCGTGGTCGCCACCCTGATTACCTCCATGGCCCGCACCGTCACCGGCGCCCGCAGCCTGTGGCTTGGCTGCGCGCCGGTGCCGGTGCAACGCATCTACTACGCCAACCACAGCAGCCACGGCGATTTCGTGCTGCTGTGGGCCTCGTTGCCGCAGAACCTGCGTAAATTCACCCGCCCGGTGGCCGGCAGCGACTACTGGAACACCAGCGCCCTGCGCCGCTACATCATCAACCGGGTGTTCAACGGCGTGCTGATCGACCGCGAGCGCAAGGACCCTGTGGATAACCCTCTGGCGCCGATGCTTCAGGCCCTGGAAAACGGCGACTCGCTGATCATCTTTCCCGAGGGCACGCGCAACCTGGAAGACGGCCTGTTGCCGTTCAAAAGCGGGCTGTATCACCTGGCCAAGAGTTATCCACAAGCCGAATTGATCCCGGTGTGGATCGCCAACCTCAACCGGGTCATGCCCAAGGGCCGTGTGCTGCCGCTGCCCTTGCTGTGCACCACCAGCTTCGGCGCACCGCTGCAACTGGAGGACGGCGAAGACAAGGCGCTGTTCCTCGCCCGCACCCGCGACGCCTTGCTCGCCCTTGCCCCGGAGCATTCCTGAGATGGATAGCCAAACCCTGATGTTGTTCGGCGGGATCGGCGCGATCCTGGTGCTCGCCTCGCTGATCGGCCTGATCCTCAAACTGCGCACCCGTGGCACACCCAACGCGGTGATCGACAACCTCAACGCCCGCATCAATGCGTGGTGGGTGATGGTGGTGGTGATCGGCATTGCGTTCTGGCTCGGCACCGGCGCGGTGATCCTGCTGTTTTACGCCGTGTCGTTCTATGCCCTGCGGGAATTCCTCACGCTGACACCCACCCGGCGCAGCGATTACCCGGCGCTGGTGGCGGCCTTCTACTTGGCGCTGCCGCTGCAATACCTGCTGATCTACTTCGACTGGTACGGGCTGTTCTCGATCTTTATCCCGGTGTACGTGTTCCTGCTGCTGCCGATCCTCGCGTCACTGGGCGGCGACAGCACGCACTTCCTGGAGCGGGCGTCGAAGGTGCAATGGGGGCTGATGATCGCGGTGTTCTGTGTGTCCTTCGTGCCGGCGCTGCTGACCCTGGATATCGTCGGCTACGAAGGCCGCAACCTGCTGCTGATTGCCTACCTGGTGATCGTGGTGCAACTGTCGGACGTGTTGCAGTACGTGTGCGGGAAGCTGTTCGGCAAACACAAGATCGCGCCCAACCTGTCGCCATCGAAAACCGTGGAAGGGTTTGTCGGCGGGATCCTGCTGTCATCCCTGATCGGCGCGGCGCTGTGGTGGACCACGCCGTTCAATCCCTGGCAGTCGTTCCTGATTGCGCTGTTGATCAACCTGCTGGGGTTTGCCGGCGGGATCGTGATGTCGGCAATCAAGCGCGACCGCGGCGTGAAGGATTGGGGGCACATGATCGAAGGGCACGGCGGGATGCTGGATCGGCTGGATTCAGTGTGTTTTGCCGCGCCGATCTTCTTTCATCTCGTGCGCTACTGGTGGACCTGACGACCACCTCCCTCCCCAAATCCACACAACCCCAGTGGCGAGGGAGCTTGCTCCCGCTGGAGTGCGCAGCGCTCCCAGGATTTTGGGGCCGCTACGCAGCCCAGCGGGAGCAAGCTCCCTCGCCACAGGGCATCGCGTCAGCCTTTGGCTCTTCGCGCCTTGAAGAACTCGCTCAACACCGTCCCGCACTCCTCGGCCAACACCCCGCCTTCATACAGCACTCGATGGTTGAGAAAGCCCTGGGTAAAAAACTGCCCCTGGCTTTGCACAATCCCGGCTTTCGGCTCCAGCGCACCGTACACCACCCGGGCAATGCGCGAATGCACGATCAGCCCAGCGCACATGCTGCACGGCTCCAGCGTGACGTAGAGCGTGCTGCCAGGCAGCCGGTAATTGCTCACGGCCTGGGCCGCCGCCCGAATCGCGACCATCTCGGCATGCGCACTGGGGTCGTTGCCGCTGATGGGGCAGTTGAAGCCGCGCCCGATTACTTCGCCATCCTGCACCAGCACCGCGCCCACCGGCACTTCGCCCAGCGCGGCAGCCTGGGCAGCCAGGGCCAGCGCTTCACGCATGAAGTCCTGGTCGCGGCTGCGGTCGATAATCGCAGTGGGGCGAAACTGGCGCATCACGCCACCTCGATGGCGGCCATCAGGCCGGTTTCCATGTGGTCGATCACATGGCAGTGGAACATCCAGACACCCGGGTTATCCGCCACCAGCGCCACGCGGGCACGCTCGTTCTTGCCCAGCAGGTAGGTGTCGGTGAAGTACGGAATCACCTTGTGGCGGTTCGAGGCGATCACCTTGAAACTCATGCCGTGCAGGTGGATCGGGTGTTGGTACTGGGTCATGTTCTTCAATTCGAAAATGTAGCTTTTGCCCTTTGCAAGCTTGGCAATCGGGCGGTCGGCGCAGGTCTTGTCGGTGATGTCCCAGGCCTGGCCGTTGATCTGCCACAGGCTCGGTGGCTTATTGTCCACGTTCACCGAGACCGATCCAACCCATTCGAAATTGAAGTTGAGTTTCTCGGCATTGGCCAGGTCCGGCTCGGCAATCGGGTTCGCCGGCAACGCAGGCGGCCATTCGGTCGCCGTGTCGGTGCTGGCCACCGAGCGGAAGGTGCCCAGGCGTACCGGGCCGTTGCGGATCGACAACTCTTCACCGGCGGGCGGCGCCTTGATCGCCAGGCAGATGCGCATGCCAGGGCCGAGCCAGTATTCCTTGCCCAGCGGGCGCGGTTCGATGGGGTTGCCGTCCAGGGCATAGATCTGCGCTTCAACGTCGGGGATGTTGATGCGATAGGTCAGGGTGTTATCGAGGTTGAGCAGGCGCACACGGGTGATCTGCCCGGCCGGCAAATCAATCACCGCCTGGGACACGCCATTGATGGTCGACAGGCGTCCGGCGGTGCCGCCCCGGGCCGCTTCGCGGGGAATGCTGAAGGCGACAAAGGCGCCCTCTTCGTCCACGTGCCAGCTTTTCAGGCTCAGGGTGCGTTCGTGCTTGAAACCGGTGGGTTCGCGCTCTTCAATGATCAGCGGGCCCACCAGGCCACGGCCCAGTTCTTCGCTGCTGTTCACGTGGGGGTGATACCAATAGCTGCCGGCATCGGGCACGCGGAATTTGTAGTCGAAGTATTCGCCCGGCAGTACCGGCAATTGCGAGACATACGGCACGCCGTCCATTTCCAGCGGCAGGCGTATGCCATGCCAGTGGATGGTGGTGGCAACCGGCAGGTGGTTGATAAAGCGCACCCGCAGCCATTCACCCTGGCGCACCCGCAACTCGGTGCCCGGCGCCGAAGGGCCGAAGGCCCAGGCCTGGGTCTTGTGCCCCGGCACCAGCTCCACGTCCAGCGGCGCGGCGATCAGCTCGTAATCGTGCCCCGCCTCGGCCTCGGCCACCTTCCCGAGCCAGTAGCGATAGGCGCCACCGGCACCGACGCCCACCACCGCGAGACCGGCAAGACCACCCAGGATTTGTCGACGGGAAAACGATTGGGACACAACAACCTCACGTATCTGCCGCGGGTCCGAGACCCGCAAAGGGCAGATACCATACACCGGCATCACCTAAACAGTAAGGGTTCGCATTGCCACATGTGGGAGCGGGCTTGGTGTGGGAGCTGGCTTGCCTGCGATGGCATCACCTCGGTGCAACTGAAATACCGAGGTGACGCCATCGCGGGCAAGCCCGGCTCCCACACAAGTCATACATTGGATCTTCGTTACTTCAGGCCTTGGCGGCGGCCAGAATCAAGGCTTTCATCTCGGCGACGGCGCCTTTGAAGCCGACGAACAGCGCGTGCGCCACCAGCGCATGGCCGATGTTCAGCTCGTTGATGCCCTTGATCGCAGCCACGGCTTCGACGTTATGGTAGTGCAGGCCGTGGCCGGCGTTGACGATCAGGCCTTCGCCCAGGCCGCAGTTGACGCCGTCGATGATGCGCTGTAATTCGTCGGCAACTTCGGTCGGCGTGGTCGCGTCGGCATAACGGCCCGTGTGCAGTTCGATGGCCGGGGCACCGACACGGCGCGAAGCTTCGATCTGGCGCTCGTCGGCATCAATGAACAGCGAGACTTCACTGCCGATCTTCGACAGGCGCTCCACGGCGGCCTTGATCCGCGCTTCCTGGCCAGCCACATCGAGGCCGCCTTCGGTGGTCAGTTCCTGGCGGGTTTCCGGCACCAGGCAGATATGCGCCGGGCGGATGCGCTCGGCGAACGCCATCATTTCCTCGGTGACGCCCATTTCGAAGTTCATGCGGGTTTGCAGCACGTCCTTGAGCAGCAGCACGTCGCGCTCCTGGATGTGGCGCCGGTCTTCGCGCAGGTGCACGGTGATGCCGTCGGCGCCCGCTTCTTCGGCGTCCAGCGCGGCCTTGACCGGGTCCGGGTAACGGGTGCCCCGGGCCTGGCGCAGGGTGGCTACGTGGTCGATGTTCACGCCGAGAAGAATGCGATTGCTGGTGGTCACGAAAAGCGCTCCTGAAGAGGGAAGGAATCGCTGCACAGCATACACGGGGATGTCAGGGCTTTCGAAACAACTCGCGGCTGACCAGTGGCCGACCGCCCAGATGCACGGCCAGGGCTTGGCGCATCAGGCGCTTGGCGGCGGACAGGGCGCCGGGGGCGGTCCAGTCGGCTTCGCTCATGGCGAGCAATTCGGTGCCCTGGAACAGGCCGGGTTGCAGCAGGTAGACCCGCTCCAGGCCTGCGTCCACTTGCAGGCGGTACATGCCGTCGGCGGCGATGGGCTCGCCGTGCAGGTCGTTGCTCAGTTCGAAGCCGTAGCCCAAGTCATCCAGCAGGCGCCATTCGAATGCGCGCAGCAGCGGTTCCAGGGGACGGCCTTCGGCGAGGGCGAGCAAGGTGGCGGCATAATGATCGAAGACGCCGGGGTGCGGGTCTTCGGCGGGGAGCAGGCGGATCAGCAATTCGTTGAGGTAGAGGCCGCTGAACAGCGCCTCACCGTTGAGCCAGTTGGAGGCGCCGGCAGCTTCCATGCGGCCGACGTTCTTCAGCTCGCCGCGTCCACGAAACTCCACTTCCAGGGCCACGAAGGGCCGCGCCAGGGTGCCGGCCTTGCCGCGTGCACTGCGCAAGACCGCGCGCAGGCGGCCTTGGGGCGTGAGGAAGTCCACCAGGGCGCTGGTCTCGCGGTAGGCGCGGCTGTGCAAGACGTAGGCGGGTTGGCCGGTGGGTGGGGTTTGAGACATGGGGTTCTCGCTGCGGGAACACGGTCTGGAAAACAACGACTATCCAATGTGGGAGCGGGCT